>NZ_JAYGHR010000067.1:0-89334 GCF_034932365.1 Limnoraphis robusta BA-68 BA1
GTTGGTTTAAATCATTTCTATACTGACTCTGATGGTAATAAAATAGAAAACCCAAGGTTCTTGAGAAAAGCTGAGAAGTCTTTAAAACGCGCACAAAAACGTGTTTCTCGTAGAACTAAAGGGTCAAGAAATCGCTTCAAAGCCATTAAAAAGTTGGGTAGAACGCATCTCTTGGTATCAAGGCGGCGTAAAGACTTTGCAGTAAAGACTGCTTGGGCGCTTATCCTGTCGGCAGACTTGGTAGCCATTGAAGATCTAAAAGTGCGGAATATGGTTAAGAACCACAATTTAGCTAAATCAATATCTGATGCTAGTTGGACGTTGTTTAGGCAGTGGTTGGAGTATTTCGGAAAAGTTTTTGACGTGCCAGTGATTGCTGTTGCACCTCATTACACATCTCAAAACTGTTCAAGTTGCGGACAAGAAGTTAAGAAAACTTTGTCCACTCGCACTCATAAATGCCCACATTGCGGTTATTTAGATGACCGGGATACGAACGCTGCCATTAATATTTTGATGAAAGCGTTGCAAGGTCTAGCACAACTACCGAGGGGCACTCGGAAAGTAACGCCTGGGGATGAGATGACCCACTGCTTGGAGGGAGAAACCCCAAAAAGTAAGGTTGCTCGTAGAGCCAGGAAACCCCATCAGTGATGATGGGAATCCACCTCCATAATCTTTTGATTTGGAGGTGGAGGATGTCAAAAGACTGACTAAGGTATACTGATGTCATGGAGGGGCTATTCAATCAACCGAGTTTTGATCTCTATTTCAATCAACGTCAATCTACATAGGTTTAAAATCCAATGAAAGCCCTACTCCTCTATCCTCGCTTTCCTCAATCGTTTTGGTCTTATGACCGGGCGATGAAAATGGCAGGACTCAAAGCGATGATTCCACCTTTGGGAATTCTGACCGTCGCCGCACTTCTTCCCGAAGACTGGGAAATTCGTTTTTATGATCGCAATGTTAGCCTAGAGACTGATGCAGATTGGGACTGGTGTGATTTGGTGATTCTGTCGGCAATGTTAGTGCAGAAAGCTGATTTTCATAGCTTAATTCAAAAAGCCGTACAGTTAGGAAAAAAAGTCGCAGTCGGCGGCCCCTATCCAACCTCTGTTCCCCAAGATGCCCTCGACTCTGGGGCGAATTATCTCATCCTCGATGAAGGAGAAATGACAGTTTCGTTGTTTCTAGAAGCACTCACAGAAGGCAAATCTCAAGGCGTTTTTCGTTCCCTAGAAAAACCGGATGTCACCCAAAGTCCGATACCCCGTTTTGACTTGCTACAACGAAATTCCTACTTTATGATGGCGATGCAGTTTTCTCGGGGTTGTCCGTTTAACTGCGAATTTTGCGATATTATCACCCTGTATGGTCGTAAACCCCGCACAAAAGAACCCCATCAAGCCTTAGCCGAATTACAAACGTTGTATGATTTAGGGTGGCGAGGGTCGTTGTTTATCGTCGATGACAACTTTATTGGCAATCAACGCAATGTTAAACGCTTTCTCCGAGAATTGATTCCTTGGATGAAGCAACACAACTATCCTTTTACCTTTATTACGGAAGCTTCCGTTAATTTGGCAGAAGACGATGAACTGTTGCAGTTGATGCGTGAAGCTGGGTTTTATTCGGTTTTCCTCGGAATTGAAACTCCAGACCAAGATAGTTTACAAGTCACACACAAAGTTCAAAATACTCGCCATCCCCTCGTAGAAGCTTGTCACAAAATTAATGATGCGGGATTATTGATCTATGCTGGGTTTATTCTCGGTTTTGATGGCGAACGAACAGGCGCAGGGGAACGAATTCAAGCTTTTGTAGAAAAAACAACCATTCCTCAACCGATGTTAGGAATTCTTCAGGCTTTACCTAATACCGCTTTGTGGAACCGACTCCAGGGAGAAGGACGTTTATTAGAGGGGCGCAGTCATCCCACCGGAGACCAAAATACATTGATGAATTTTGTTCCGACTCGTCCAATTTCTGAAATTGCCCGAGAATATGTTGATGGGTTTTGGAAAATGTATGAACCTAAAAATTATCTCAAACGGTGTTTAGAACAATGTCTGCGTTTGGGTTCACTTCCCGGACGACAAACGATGCAGTATCCTATTGGTCAAGGGTTACGTCTCATTTCTCAGATTATCTGGCATCAGGGTATACGCCGCCCAGAAATTCGCGGACAGTTTTGGCGACAACTCTGGATGATTTTGCGGAAAAAGCCTGAAGTTCTGAATTTGTATTTTGCCCTCTGTGCCGCCGGAGAACATTTTTGGGAGTATCGTGTTTTAGCCCGAGAACGAATTACACAACAGTTAGGTTATGATCCTTTGTTGAGTCGGGGTTCTGTGGAGAATTACACCAAAAAGTTGGTTAATGTTGTGTGATTGTAGTTTGAAAGCCAGAGCATAAAAACCACGCTCGGTACAGAGGCACTAAGAGACAGTCAGCCATTTTTGTCGGGGTAATTCATGAATTACCCCCACCTGTTATCATAAATGTTATCCTTGGCGTTTTTTATCGCCTTGAGTTCTCAAAAATTCTCCTAGAAAAGCGACCATTCCCGAACCGATAATGAGAATGACACTCAAGGCGTTAATATCGGGTTTGACGCCTGTTCTAATGCGGCTAAAAATCTCCATTGGTAACGTTGTTGCTCCGCTTCCGGCGGTAAAACTGGCAATTAAAAAGTCATCCATACTCAGCACAAAGGCTAACAAACAACCAGACAATATTCCGGGCATTAATTCCGGTAATAAGACTTGAATAAAGGCTTCAACCGGAGTCGCACCTAAATCTAAAGCGGCTTCTTCTAAATGAGGATTGAGATCGGCTAAACGTGTCGAAACAACTAACGCTACATAAGCCAAACAAAACACCACATGAGCTGCTACAATCGTCCAAATACTTAATGGAATGGCTACAGCCGCGAGAAAAACCAGCGTAGAAACAGCGATCGCAATATCAGGTATAATTAAGGGTAAATAAGAAACCCCTTGATATAAACTTTTTCCGCGAAATCGAAATCGAGCTAATCCGACTGCCATTAAAGTTCCAATCACGGCTGAAATTCCAATCGCAGAAAAGGCAACCAATAAACTATTTTGTAGGGCTGATAAAATGCGAGTATCTTGAAAGAGTTTAGCATACCATTCTAATGTAAAGCCCTGCCATCCCGCACTATAACGAGATTTGTTAAAGCTATAAAACGTTAACACAAAAATTGGCAGGTACATATAAAAAAACATCAATCCTACAAAAATGACCTGCCAAGAAACCTGAAATTTTGGTTTTGTATCTCTCATTTCTATCGGAATATCCTCATTTTGATGTTGTTGTTTTAATTCTTGTTGCATGAGAAAATTATCAAATTAGGCAAGAGGCAATCTTGCTATAGGCAAGAGGCAGGCAAAAGGCAAAAGGCAGGCAAAAGGCAAAATTGTTAACTGTAAACTGTAAACTGTAAACTGATAACTGGTCACTGGTCACTGTTCACTGTTTACTGTTCCCTATTTCGACGGTCTACCATCCCCATATTTTAGTAAAAGTGCGATCGCTAAACTCACCCCCATAATTAACACCATACTCAACGCCGAACCAAAACCCCAATTTTGAGTCGCCCCTAAAAATTGATTGAAAATTAATCGAGAAACGGTCATACTCGAGGCACCGCCAAGAAGTTCAGGATCAACAAAATCCCCTAATGAACTAATAAACACTAACAACGCTCCGGCAGCAATACCCGCCCTTGCTTGCGGCACAGTCACCTTCCAAAAGGTTTCGGTTGGTTTTGCTCCTAAATCAGCCGAAGCCTCCAATAAACGCCGATCTAGCTTCTCTAAGGACGCATAGAGAACCGTGACAATATAAGGCAAATAACTATAAGCCATCCCAATTAAAACCGCCGGAGTTCGGTTCAGTAACTCCAACGCAGGTAAACCTAAAACTCCTAAAAACGAGTTTAATACTCCTGTTGGTCGTAAAATCGTAATCCAAGCATAGGTTCGCAAAAGTGAAGAAGTCCACAAGGGTAAAACAAACCCCAACAGCAACAAATTTCGCCATCTCGAGGGCGCGTTAATGGCGATCCAGTAAGCGACAGGAAACCCCAAGACTAAACACAAAATGGTTGTTCCAAAAGCAAAAAACAGCGATCGCCCAATCACTTGTAAATTGACTGGATCAAACACCCGCAAATAGTTCGCAATGCCATCAGGAATGACTACATCACCCGGTCGAATATTTTCAACTAAACTCAGTTGAAAAATAACTAATGTGGGCAGAACCAGCAATAACAGCAACCACAACCCAGCAGGCCCTAATAACACCAACGGGCCGATTAGTTTCGTCGCCCTTTGTTTCAAACCTGTTTTTGGCGAAGTCGGGGGAAAATTGGGCGGATTTTTACTCGATACAGCCATTTTCAGTGAACCCTGAATGGTGAGCAATGTTGATTAAGCACTCGTCAGTCTTGTCCAATAGCGATCAAAAATTTCATTCGCCTCTGCTGAAAGGGGAGCCAAAGACTCACTTCTTTCTATCACAGACTCGGGCGGAAACAGTGTCGGATCGTCTCGCAAGGTTTTCGGGAGTTTTCTAAAAGCCACTTCCGAGGGAGTGGCAAAACTGAGGCGTTCAACCACTTGAGCGGCTATTTCCGGCTGAAGCATGAAATTCATCCACTGATAAGCCCCATCGGGGTTGGGGGCAGATTTCGGAATCACCAAAGTATCAGTCCACAGCGATGAGCCACTGCGGGGAGTAATATACCTCAAATCTTCATTTTCCGGCATCACTTCCGCCGCATCTGCTGAATAACACATGGCGATCAACAAATCCCCAACAATCATCTGAGGACGCCAAGCATCTGTTGTAAAAGAGGCGATCGCAGGTTGTAGTTTGATGAGTTTTTCGTAGGCTTGGCTAATTTGTTGAGGGTCAGTGGAGTTGTACGAGTAGCCTAAGGTTCGCAAGGTTGCACCGAATACCTCTCGCACATCATTGAGAAGGGTAAATTGTTTAGAAATTTGCCGTTGATTTTGCCAGAGATAATCCCAGTCCTCTGGGGGTTGTTTGAGTTTTCGACTGTTGTAAATTAATCCCGTCGTTCCCCAACTGATGGGGATGCTGTAGCGATTGCCAGGATCATAAACCGGATTTTGGAACATGGGGAACATATCTTCTAAACCCAGGAGTAGGGAGTGATCCAACTCCATCAGTAAGCCCAGATCCGCCATCTTCTGAACCATGTAATCAGAAGGATAAATAACACTATAAGCTCCTGCACCTCCGGTTTGAATGCGGGCAAGCATCGACTCGTTGGAGTCAAAGACATCCGCCACGACTTTCAACCCGGTTTCTTCGGTAAAGCGATCCAGTAAATCGCTATCGGTGTAACCTGTCCAAGTGTAAATATACAGGGTATCAGAAGCAACTTGAGTGTTGGGCGTGGTTTTCACCTCAGCCAGAGTCCATCCGCAACTCGTCATCGTAGAAGCGGCGGCGGCGGCTATCGAGGTTTGCAGAAATTGACGTCGAGTTTGAACAGCCCTGGTTAAAGATGGTTTTGGTCTATGAATTGGAGGCACGATTTCAGCCCAATGGTAATCTGGCCTGTTGAAGACAACACCTGACATTTTCCCACAAACCGCAGTCAGGCGTGCAGAAGACGAGCGAACAAACAAAAGATTTTAGCGTCTTATTGACTCAAAGCCAAGCAGTCTGTGGGTTTCCAACTGATATAAACAGTCGTTTCTCCATTGTCGATCGCTTCACTGGTTTTTGACTGTCGGATCGTCAATTCTTCACCAGAGAGTAACTGCACAATATATTGTAAGTGGGTTCCCAGATACATTCTGTTGATCAGTCGGCCTTCAAAACAGTTAGCCGCACCGCCTAAAGGATTGTTACTGATCACAATTTTTTCGGGTCGTACACTGACGACTACCCCATCACCAATTTGGATCTTTGAAGAAACTGAGGTTTGAGTCGGCGCTGAGGGGTATACCTCAATTTTTAATCCCGTTTCTGTAACGATCAGTTGACTCGAAGCATCAGCCGCTTCCACTCGTCCTCGAAACAGGTTCGTATCGCCGATAAAGTCTGCAACAAAAGGAGTCTGAGGATATTCGTAGATTTCGTTAGGACTGCCGATTTGTTCAATACGGCCCTCGTGCATCACGGCAATGCGATCGGATAAACTCATCGCTTCTTCTTGGTCGTGCGTCACCATAATGAAGGTTAAGCCGAGATTTTTGTGTAAGTTGGATAACTCAACCTGCATTTGCTTACGCAGTTTCAGATCTAAGGCACCCAAGGGTTCATCGAGTAATAATACTGCCGGACGGTTCACCAAAGCCCTCGCTAAAGCGACTCGTTGTTGTTGTCCTCCTGACATTTGTGAAGGAAACCGACTCACAAAGGCTTCCATTTTTACTAATCTCAGAGCTTCCTTGACTTTTTCCTCGATTTCTGCTTTGCCTCGTCGTTTGACTCGTAAGCCAAAAGCGATATTATCTCGAACATTCAGATGACTAAATAAAGCGTAACTTTGAAAAACGGTATTAACTGGACGTAGGTAGGGGGGAACTCGAGTCATGGATTGTCCCCTAATCAAGACTTCACCTGCTGAGGGGGTTTCAAATCCGGCGACTAAACGCAAAGTTGTGGTTTTACCACAGCCAGAAGGCCCTAGTATACTAAAAAACTCGCCTCGACGCACGTCTAGATCGACTCCTCGCACTGCTGTTTCTCCGTTAAAGACTTTGAAAACTTTGCGAAGTTCGACATCGAGTTGAGAGTCCGTCCCGATCGCACCTGGATTTTGGGTAGCTGTCTGAAGCATAATAGCAACGTTTGGCGGAGATTTCCCTACTTTAGCTTATCCGATGGGAGTAGGGCTGACAAGAGATCGGTGATCAGTGATTTACGGGCGGGTTCCAAACAGATCTATATCTTCCCACAAACTATTGATATAAACCCGCCCAACCTGTTAACTCTTGCTTTTTTATATTAATTTTCGTTAACGTTAAGAACGATGACTCACTTTTATACTGAAGATCTGGCTTATATTCACGATGTTGGTTTTAGCGAATTGGCGGAAAATGCAGCATCTTTTTTGTTGAATACTCTGCAACAACCCGGAAAAAATAACGGTTTAATTGTTAATTTAGGTTGTGGGAGTGGCATTCTAGATCAAAAACTTTATGCCGCAGGTTATCAGGTTTTGGGAATTGATATCTCTGCTGATTTAATTGTGATCGCTCGTCAACGAGTTCCAGAAGCAACATTTAAAGTAGAATCTTTATTTACCGTTAAAATTCCGGCTTGTATTGCGGTGACTGCAATTGGTGAATGTTTGAATTATTTATTTGATGAAAATAACAAGAAAACTGAACGGTTAAAATTATTTCAGCGAGTTTATGATGCTTTGAGTTCAGGGGGTTTATTTCTGTTTGATATTGCTGAACCCGGACGAGTTGTTGGAGGAGAGAGTTATCGAAATTTTAAACAAACTGAAGATTGGGCGGTGTTAGTTTATGGAGAGGAAAATCAACAACAAAAACGTTTAACCCGATGGATCACAACTTTTCGTAAGGTTGGAGAACTTTATCGACGAGATCAAGAAGTTCATCAATTACAACTGTTAGAACGGACAGAAATTATCGCCGAATTAAACAAAATTGGCTTTCACGTGCAAGTGCTAGAAAGTTATGGTCAATTACAATTTTCACCCGGACACATCGGTTTATTAGCAAAAAAACTAGATAAATTACCCTCTTGAAGTTACGTTTTTATGAAATAAACAATGCGTTCATTCAATATTTATTAAGTTAAAAAACAATTTTTACTCAAAATATCCTCAGTAAATTTGATAATAGGAATAGTTTTAAAATTGAATATGGTCAGTTAGTTCTTGCATTTACAGATGCCTATATTCAAAATATACCAATGAGTTTTGAGGGTCGTAATCCGGTAAAATATATATTATAATTCATCATCTATCTCAGGTTCTCAATTGTGCAGAAGGCGATCATTGACCGGGTTAAAATTCATCTGAAAACCCGATAAATCAACTTGGATTAATCTAAAATAAGATTCAACCCAGAAAGATACCTCTAAAGATATCCTGCAAACGCTTGGGAAACCCAAGAGCTAAAAACCTACATGGTAGAATAGAAAGGAGATCCGTGATCGTTTGAGATAGGATAGTTAGATTCACTGTGTTTGTATAACAAATTTTATTGAGCCGAAACTATGACATCGTATGCAACCTCCACAGCCAGAGCCGAGATGAGCGAACTGCGGCGACTGAAAGGCTTATTACCACCTGAGTTACAGAGTTGGGTGACGGTTGAGAAAACCATAGAAGTCAACCCCTTATTAATCCGTAGCGAAGAAATTGGCAAAGATCAAGTTGAAATACAAATAGACTTAGTTCGCTGGGAACAATTGGCAATGGATCAGCGTAACCTGCTATTTTGGCATGAAGTGGCTCGGATTCAAAATGATACGATTCCCCGAGATGGATGGGAAATGGCGGCTTTAGCGATTGGTTTGGGGGGAGCCGTGGGTGAACTTTGGGTTCAAGATGGACTCTTGTTGCTCCTGGCTTTAGCATTGTGTGGGGTTTCGGGTTATCGCCTTTACCAGAAAAATAATGGCGAGAAAACCTTACAAGAATCGATTGATGCAGACGAAAAAGCGATCGCGATTGCTTCTCGATTTGGTTATACGCTACCCAACGCCTATAAGAGCTTAGGAAGTGCTTTAAAAACGTTAATCGAGCAAACCCCTAAAAAGCGACAACGCGCTCGTTATGAGGCGCGACTCCAGGCGTTGAAACGCAGTGCTGCCAAAGCCAAATCTCGGGTTAAAGGGTCTAGCGAACCCTCATCGACTTCAGAAAGTATCTACAACAGTTAAGTTGACTGAAAACCGACTCAAAACTCAAAAGTCGCTGGTTGCTTAAGCTAATTTATCTAAGTTAGAAAACCAGCGACTTCTGAGAGATCAAATCACGGCCCAAGGATTACGAACCTAAAAAGGACGTAAATGCCTATTTCTGTTGAACTTTGGAGAGAGTTTCACGGATTTTTTCAGCCGCGATATCTCGTCCTCCTAAACCAAAGGAAATAGCGACTGCAACCGCAATTGCTCCTAAGAGAAGTCCAAAAGCTAAATTAACAATATCGCTACCAATGCCCATTTGTTGGAGAGCCATCGCACCAACAAAGATAATAATCGCAACACGAGCAGCTTGAGCTAAAAGTTTAGAATTGCCCGTACCCGAACTCAGCACTAAGCGATGAGCTAAGTTAGCAAAATACAAGCCAACGGCAAAGATAACGACACCAATTAAAACCCGACCTGCAATCAGAATAATCTGCTCAAGGATCAACGTCAGCGAGGTCAACTGTAGGATATCGGTTGCTGTGACAATAGCAAACAGCATAATCCCGACAAAGGCAATAATCCCGACAATTTCTGAAGGGGTACGAGTGGTTGATGGGGAAGTCGTATCCACGACTCTAACTTGATGATCTGTTCCGACAACAGTTTCCTCATGGGGAGGAGTCGATTGCAAGCCCAGCCAATAGAATAATCTATTAAATCCAAAGCTGGTTAAAACGCTAGTCACCAGATCACTAACAAAGCGTCCAATCACATAGGCAACCGCCAAAATGACGCCTGCTGCAAACAATTGAGGAATAATATTCAGAATGCGACTGAGCATTTCAATCGCCGGAACTGAAATAGCTTCAATTTTCAGGGCATTGAGAGCCGCAATCGCAATGGGAATCAAAATCAGAACGTAAACAACCGTTCCGATAATCGAGGATAAACTCTGACCATTCGCCGCGTCGCCCAAACCAAAACGTCTGCCTAAGCGATCGGTACCGACTGCAATCAGCAAATTGGTAACAATACGACGCACAATTTGAGCAATCACCCATCCTGCTGCCGCAATCAGAATAGCAGCTAAGATGTTGGGCAGGATGAACAGCACCTGATTGAGCATTTGCTGCACAGGCGCTAATAATCCCTGTAAACTCAGAGTGTCAAGAACCGGCAGTAAGAACAGCAGGAAAATAAACCAATAGATAGCATTTCCAAAGGTTTCACTCAGAGAAAAGTCAGCTTGAGTTGTGCCATCATTGACCTGCTGGTTTAGGCGTTCATCGACTCTAAACCCATTTAAGATTCGCACCGTCACCGCTTTACACACGGTTGCAACGACCCAAGCAATTCCCAATAAAATTAGAGCCGCTAGAATTCTCGGGAAGAAGATCGTGATCTCATTGAGTAAAGTCGTCAGAGGGGTAGATGCAGCCGTCAGTTGCAGTCTTTCGAGAAAACCAATAATCGCAAATAGGAAGATGATCCAAAATACTGCTGTCCCCACCCAGTTTTCAACCGGAATGTTCTCCCCACCATCCGAACGCCCTGTTACCCAGGAGGCAATTTTGTTGTCGAAATCGGTTTTCTTTAACAGACTCTTGACCAAAGACTGGGCAAATAGGGCGATCAGATAGCCCACCAGCAGGATCAATAGGGATATTCCGATATCAACTAGGTTGATTGAACCCAAGGTGTAGTTCCCCAGATTAAAGGGGTTAGCTGTCGCATCCTGAGCCAATGTCAGATGAGAAAGAGTGGGTATGGTTGTCCCGAAGACTGATATCATTTCGTGCCAAGTTCCATTCATGGTTCTTTGAGATAATCTTGAAGTCTAGAATTGTGAAAGGGAAAGTGATCCCTTCACATCTGGCTTTGGACAGAAATGTTGAGGATTGTTGGCTCTTTTATCTGAGATGTTTAAGGTGGATCGGGATGATTCAAACCCCAGAGCCAAAGTTGCCATCTCAACTTTAGCAACTCAAATCCCTCAGAATTGGGAAAAATCCTCACATTCTTTGAAAAATCAGGATTTCAGAGGCGAATCCATCGCTTTCTGTTGTCCTTCTCGCCACCTCATCGGTGTAACGGTTTATAATCCGTTATATGAGTCATAATCTGCCTATAGCTTGCAGGGTAAATGCAATCTCGTCAAGTCTTTGAACAATCAATTAAAATTTCGGCCAGCGCCACGACGGTTGAACGCTGCATCATTGATCGCGATTTGATGCACCGTTGGCTTAATCCTGCTCTCCGTTGTGATTCAGTTGAGGCTTGGAATACCGATGTCGGCGGCAAATTTCGCTTTTTTCTCAAAATTCCCCTGTTGGAACCCACCCTAGAGGCTGTGGTGATCGAGCGGGAACCGGGGACTATCGTCTGGGGATTTAACGGATTTTTTCGGGGAAGCGATCGCTGGGAATGTCAGCCTCAATTTCAGGGGACTTTGTTAGTCAATCGTTTTGAATTCCAGATTCCTAACCCTTTAGTGGCGTTTGGGTTTAATCAATTTGCGGCTCACTGGACAAAAGCCGATATGCAAGCCCAACTCCGCCGTCTCAAACGAGTGGCGGAAGAACAATATCGGGGCTTGCAATAGGCTACAAAATCGATGAGAACCCTAAAGAGTTGTTACTACTTACAGAGTAATTCTTGAACTTCTGGTTGTGCTTTGAGAAATGCGATTGCTTGTTCTCCCAGACCGGCCATATCATTGTAAAGCCCGATGAGATCTTCAACATCAACGGTGATCACCTCTAGTCCTTGGTAGCTGACTATCGCTTCGACTAAGGTTATATTGCCATCTCTGGCTGCTGTTTTCAAGCCATTGATCAAACCATCGACAATATTACTAATCTCGCTATCGGGAGCAATAAACAGATTTAAGGCTCCCACCATCAATCGACCATAGCTAGAACCCAACAAGCTGTCTACAATACCCGGGGGTACGTTTACCCCATAATTGAGGGCAGCCTGAAAGTTTTTGATTTGTTCTGGAGTCAATTCAGCTAGGACAAACAGCGATCGCAATTGGTTGGACTGTTCGCCTGTTTTTGCAAAGGTTTGTAACTCTGTAAAGGATAAGGGAAGATTCGCCGCCCCATATCTGAGTTGAAATTCTTCCACAGCCGGAGCAGATTGTGTAAAGATTGCTAAACTAGCCAGAATGCCGAGTAGCAATGCTAATCCCCAACTGATCAACTTGGAAATTCCTCGATTGAAAAATTTATTGGGACTGTTAATTCCCGCAAACTGCCACCCAAATTTAAAATTCATCATTGATTCCTCACCAATTCTTTGACCTTGTAATAGTCGTCTTGATCATACCCTTAATCTGTCTCCTCAAACTTTGTTAAAGTTCCCCAAATCTTAATTTTTTATCGGTCATCTGTTGGAATTCATCCGAGCTAACAGTTGTCGGATAATCACCGCATCTTGAGCCTGGGGCTGATTTTTTAAATAGTTTTCTAAATCTTGACGAGCTTCTGTCCAACGTTCAAGCTGATAGTACAGAATGCCTCGATCCCGACGTTCATTCGGCTCCTCGGGAAAGAGCAGCAAAATCCTTTCTATTGCAGCAACTGCCTTGACAATCTCTCCGGCATTCATATAAATTACTTTGAGATTTGTTAAGATTCTCGCTAAGATTTGTCTAGGGTTCACCGGGTTGAGAAATTGGGGACGCAGTTTGACCTGTTGACCATAAAGTTCTGCTAATTTAGCCTGACAATCTTCGGCAAATAAAATCTCTCCCTGGTTGAAAACATCGACATAAATTCCCGCTCCTGAAAAATTAGGGCGAACGAGAAAATGTCCCGGCATTCCAATCCCTACCATCGGAAAATTAATGCGTTTGGCAATTTCTAAATAGACGACAGATAAAGTAATCGGAATTCCAGTCCGTCGCTCAATCACTTGATTTAAAAAGCTATTATTGGGATCGTAATAATTCGTTGTATTTCCGACAAATCCTAAATCCTCAAACAAATATTGATTTAATGTTTTAATCACCCGCAAAGGATATCGCGGTTCATCGAGTCTTTCTAACACCTCCGCCGCCATTTCATCAATAGCATTGAGATATTCTTCAACGTCTAGATCCCGAAACTCTTCTTGAGCCATATAGAGAGCCGCTTTCGCCAGATCGATCTGTTCATCTGGCTGATGGGTTTCTTGAGAAAATCGTTGTCTGGCTTGTGAAAAATTCATATTTTTGATAGAGGAAATTAACTTTTTATTCCTCATTATACCGCCTTTATCCTTTTAGGTCATCTAACGAATAACTGATCGGGTCGGAGAAATCAAGAGATTCAATGATTTTCGATTCTATTTGCTCAATTGCCGTCATTATTCCCGTTTCGGGATTGTCTAAAATTGAAGCTTTTACCTCCTCTAAATATTCAATAATTGTAGCTCGTAAAATGGGCTTCTCAATATTCGCTGTGTGGTAAGTATCCCAAATATCCCAGAGTAAAATTCCAACTCCCACTGTACAATCTAATAATCCGGCTGCCATTTTTCCGGTTAAACTTGCACCCGTTTTTAAGGCAATTTTTGCACCCGCTTTTCCGGCGAAATTGGCTGCAACTTTACTCCCGACTTTCAACACCAAAGGCGCAACTAACGGTTTGACTGCTAAATAAGCACTTCCTCCGACTAAAACTTTGAGAGACAAGGTAGAAACTTCCCCCTCTGTATCAAAAATGCTCAGGGCAATATCACTCAAATAACGATTCCAATCAGCTTGTGGAATTTGATAGGATAAAGGGATTTGATTGAGATTTCCCGATAACTCCTGCAAATACTGTTTAACGGTTTGTTGAGTCAGTCGTTCAAGCTGAAGTTGAGCAATTTGAGGACGAAGAACTCGCTTGGCAAATTCTTCTTGAAAATCTTGAGTAATCACTTCAGCAACTTTCTCTGATGGACTCGGTAACTCAGGATTAACTAAATTCGCCACACCTGAACTTAATTGCACAAAAACGCTTTTAAATTCAATCTGTTTTTGATTAAAATAACCAAAGTACCACTCTATAAAATTATCATCCACTCGGCCGATCAAGTCATCTATCCAAAGATCGAGTTTTTCAGAAGCAAACTGTTCAGCTTGTTCGTGAGCGGTTGTTAAAGCTTGAGCGACGACTTCATCAACTTTCTGCCAATTAATACTGGGCTGAACAACAATCGTTTGAGGAGGCTGAGAGTTGCTGTTGACTGAAGCAGAATCAAACGCTTGATTAATAAAAAGTTGACCAACTAAAGGAACAATAACGACAAAAATGACTATTGCCCAAATTAAAGGAGAAATCGAACGAATCACCTGAACCCAAGCTAAAATTCGAGCGGTTTTTTCCGTGTAACTTCCCTGAACAGAAGGAGACTGAGAAGCTTTGGATGAGTCCTCAGAAGAACTCGGAACTGGGGGATACTGTGGCTGAGAATTCACAGAAATATCCTCAATGAATTTATAGTTAAATTTTACCAAACCTTGTTAAATTCCATGACTTTTTCCAATCACCCAATGGCGGCGAAAAAATCGCGATAAGGAAGATTCATCTAAACGCAAAAAAATCGGTCGTCCGTGGGGACAAGTCCGAGGGTTGCGAGTTCTTACCCATTGTTCAAGTAAAGTTTGCATTTCCCGTAAACTCAATGGTGTACCATTACGAATAGCACTCCGACAAGCGGTTGCGACTTGGGCTGCTTGCAAGTCTTTCCCCAAACTCAGTTCTATTAACGCTTCGCGACAGTCCTCTCGTTGTGCTAACATTTCGGGGATGGTACGCACGGCTGACAACTCCAACCCAAAGGGATCAACTTGTAAACCGAGATGCTGTAATTGTTCGATCTGAGGGGGTGAAAGGTGTTGTAGCAGGATAGGGGGTTCAACGTTGATCAGTTTCCAGGCCTGGCAGAGTTGTTCATACAAGACTCGTTCATGGGCAATATGTTGTTCAACCAACCATAAACCATTGGGGTGTTCTGCCACAATATAGGTATGATGAACTTGGGCGATCGCTTGCAGTTCAATTAAGCTAAATTCTTCAGAAATTGTTTGCTCTTTTGTAGGTTGAATAGAAGGACGAATTTGATAACGTCCTTTTTCTTCAGAGACTTTCAGCAATTGATCGACATGATGCAGTTGAGTAGATGCTGTTTCCGGGTTCAAACGCAACCTATGATCAATACAAGCCTGAATTTGGTCTTGCCAATAATTCAAATGATGCAAATAAACTTCTTCTTTAGCCGGATGGCGGTTCCAGTCGATGAAAGACGCATCTATTTGTAGATGGATAAAACACACGGGAAAGCGATCGCGTGGCACAGTACGACTAAAAGCAGATAAAATCGTTTGTTCAAGTTCAGGCGATCGCACCATTCGACCATTCAGGGCAATTTTAACCCAGTCGGGGCGATGACGATGACAGCGATCAGGTAAACCCAAAACCCCTTGAATTGAAGAAATTGACGTTGTATCGCCGTCAGGGCTAGCCAGTTGAACCTCAAGAGGTTGTAAGTCATCGATACGCACACCCCGGACAATTTGAGGCAAAATAGAATTAGCCCCGACACCGGAACTAATTTGTAACCCAGAAGTCGAACCTTGGCGTACCTGCCAGTTGACGTGAGGATGACAGAGGGCAATTTGACCGACGATCTGATGAATGCTTCGCAGTTGTTGGGCGGCTGAGGGTAAGGCTTGACGGCGGCCAAGCCAGTTGTCAAACAAGTCCGAAACGGTGACAATGGTTCCCGGTGCGATCGCCACCGCTTCCGGTTCGAGGGGTTCTCCTTGGCGGTTGTAGAGGACTCGCCATCCCATCTCCCCCACTGGGCGGCTGAGAATTTCCAGTTGGGCTAACTGGGCTAAACTGTGGAGGGCTTCTCCGCGAAATCCTAAACTGGTAATATTGGAGAGATCGGCAATGGTGCGAATTTTGCTGGTACTGTGGGCGGTGGCGGCTTGTTCGAGGTTCGTCAGATCCATGCCGATGCCGTTATCTGCCACTTGCACGCGCCATTGGTCTGGCCAAACGGAAATCGTGATGCGAGTCGCCCCGGCATCTAGGGCATTTTCCACCAATTCTCGCACAACGGCCCCCAGAGAGTCAATGACTTCTCCTGCGGCGATTAAATAGATGATATCTTCAGGTAAGGGTTGAATTTGAGATGCCATATTGTACCGAGAATGAGCCAAGCTTTTTCTACCGATTGAGTCCATTGTTTGATCATAACTTTTGAGTTTCAAGGATTCGTGACAAAGAGACTCAAATCGACTGGTGTTTTGAGTGCGAGTTGGATTTCAAGACATCAGACCTCTTGGGTGTGGAGATGAATTTAGGGTGTGATTTCCCTGTTTTTTTGAGAATTTTTTTCGGAAGATAGGTTGGATGAAAATCCGATTATGATAGAATAGTGTAGGGCAATGTGAAAGGTTGAGAACGATGAGTGATCTAGATTTGAATGAGGCGACTTCTCATCCGTTAGCGAAGTATCGCAACCACCTCGAATTTAACGGCTATCGAGTAGAGGAAATAGAAGATAGGCTCTACTGTCGTCATTCTCGCAAGTCTAACTTGATTTTAAATCCCATTTCGGATCGGGGAGTTTTGGTTAGCATTGTTTATTCTTTTGAACCAGATTTGGATCGGTTAGACCTTTTAGAATATGTGAATGAGTTAAATCTGTATTTTACTTTTCTGAAAGCTTATCTAGATGAAGACGATGATCTGATTTTAGAGACATTTTTTGAAGGAGAATACGACCGGACTAATTTTTCGATTATGCTCGATAATATTGAGTATGATACGGATGTTTTGTTAGACAATGAATTAACCCAAGACTATTTACAATAAGTTGGCAATTATAGAGGCTTTTAAATCGATAGCATTTTGATTTTTTCCAAAGCCTCTTGTAATCTAGGAGGAAGGCGACGCATAATTTTACCTGTTTCTCGACTCAGAGGAACCAAAGTCACTTGTCCGCTAACATAATTTTGTTGACTATCTTCGGAGACAATTTGGTATTCCCAAATCATCCGCAGGCCTTTTGTCGGGACGAGTCGTCCTTTGATCAAAATCGTCATCCCCATTGTCACCGATTGATGATAGCGCAACATCAACTCGACGACGGGAAGATCGCAACCCTCGGCCACTAAGTCGCTATATTCAACGCAAAGCCAGCGTAAACTCTCCACCCGCAACTCTTCCATCCAACTCAGATAAGTCCCATGCCAAACAATACCCGCTTGACATCCTCCACCTCCAAATCAAAAGATTATGGAGGTGGATTCCCATCATCACTGATGGGGTTTCCTGGCTCTACGAGCAACCTTGCTTTTCGGGATTTCTCCCTCTAAGTAGTGGATCATCTCATCCCCAGGCGTTACTTTCCGAGTGCCCCTCGGTAGTTGTGCTAACCCTTGCAATGCTTTCATCAAAATATTAATGGCGGCGTTCGTATCCCGGTCATCTAAATAACCGCATTGCGGACATTTATGTGTGCGCGTGGACAAGGATTTCTTGACTTCTTGTCCGCAATTGGAACAGTTTTGAGATGTGTAATGAGGTGCAACAGCAATCACTGGCACGTCAAAAACTTTTCCGAAATACTCCAACCACTGCCTAAACAACGTCCAACTAGCATCAGATATTGATTTAGCTAGATGATGGTTCTTAATCATATTCCGCACTTTTAGGTCTTCAATGGCTACCAAGTCTGCCGACAGGATAAGCGCCCAAGCAGTCTTAACCGCAAAGTCTTTACGCCGCCTTGATATCTTGAGATGCGTTTTACCTAATTTCTTAATGGCTTTGAAGCGATTTCTTGACCCTTTGGTTCTACGAGAAACACGTTTTTGTGCGCGTTTTAAAGACTTCTCGGCTTTCCTCAAGAACCGAGGGTTTTCTACTTTTTTACCATCAGAGTCAGTGTAGAAATAGTTTAAACCAACATCTATGCCTACCATCCGATTTGTGGGTTTATGTTGTTCATTTCGCTCTTGGTCGATGGAAAACTGAACATAATATCCATCGGCTCGACGCACAACACTCACTCGTTTAATCTGCTTTTTTTGATAAAAATGCAAATCGCGAGTTCCCCACATTCTAAAAGTTCCAGCTTTGAAACCATCCCTAAATGTAATGGTTAATCGGTCATCCGATAACACCCATCCATCAACTTTGTACTCGACTGAGCCATGAGTTTGATGCTTCTTAAACTTAGGGAAGCCTTTCTTACCCGGAACCTTTTTTTTGCAATTATCAAAGAACCTGGCAATGGCACTCCATGCCCTTTCTGCGCTGGCTTGACAGGCTTGCGCTGAAAGTTTTTTGCACCATTCAAATTGTTCTCTGAGTATTTTGCAATACTTGTTCAAATCATACCTGTTGACCCTTTTGTTATCCATCCAGTGCCTCAGGCAACTATTACGCACAAAAAGAGCAGTTCTAATCATCTCATCCAAGATGACGTACTGCTCGTTTGTTCCTCGTAATTTTGCCTCAAATACCAACATGGCTGTTTTGACTCTATGTCATTAAGTTTAACAATTGATACGGAGATTGTAAAAAGCGGACAGGTCGAATGCCTCGCTTTTTACCTGGGGTGTCCATGTACCTACCCCCAAATCAAAGATTATGGAGGCAGTGCTATAGCCCCCCAGTCCCCCCGTTAAGATAGTCGGTATGATGGGGAAAGACCCGCACCGAGAGGATCAACCAACCATCGGAGAAAGTGACAGAAGATAAAAGGGGTTGAGGGTGTTGAGTGAAAGACACGTTACAAATTGTTCCAAAACGCTACATTTCTACAAATTCTCAGTCAGTTATCAGGCTTATGCTGAAGTATAGACTTGTTATCAGTCAACAAACGGACGTTCTAGGCAACGTCTATCAAAGTTAGCAGTTATCAGTGTACTTGATGACGGGTACTCAAATCCCATTCAATCAAAGCACTTGAGCGACACCGTAGGAAAAAGCGATGAATATCAACAAAATTCTAGTAACGGTTGCCGGACGTGGACTCTGTGAAGAGATGCTGAATATGTTGATGGATATTCCATCCATTCAGCAAGCATCTGTAACTGTTTTACACGTTGTTCCCTCCCAAGCCTCAGCAGAGGCGATGTCTGAAAAATTAGAAGCGGGGGGAAAAATTTTAGCCCAAGCGGTTCAGTCGATCAAAGTTGATCCGAGTAAAGTTAACCCGCGTTTGAAGCAGGGAGATCCCAAAGATATTGTCTGTCAAGTTGCCGATGAAGAAAATTCTGACTTGATTATTATCGGATCACGAGGGTTACAAGGCTTGCGGGCGATTTTGGAAAATTCCGTCAGTCAATACGTTTTTCAATTGACATCCCGGCCGATGTTGCTGGTTAAAGATGGGATTTACGTCAAGAAGCTCAAGCATATCATGGTGGCTTTGGATGCTTCAGACTCCTCGAAGGAATACTTAGACCTGGCGTTGTCTTTGGTCAAAGATATTCACGGTGGACAACTGATTTTAGCTCATGTGAACAAAGATATTACGGGCAAATCGAGCGAAGATTTCTCCAATAAGGCTGAAGCTGATCCGGTGATTGCCGCCGCCCTTGAACCTGTTAAGAGAATGGGTGTGAGTTATCGCTGCGTTAGTGCGATCGGTAAACCAGGGCCAGAAATTTGTCGCATCGCCAGTGACGTCGGGGCGGACTTATTGATTTTAGGATCTCCTGATCGCCGTCCAACTGTGGCGAAAAGCTTGGTTGACTTAGATCGTTTACTCGGAGGATCACAGTCGGATTACGTTCGGGTTCATGCCGAATGTCCCGTATTATTGGCACGGACTGCGGCTCCATAAAGATTTGTTACATTGAAAAAAGCGCAGTGAAGCTGATAACTTCGCAGCGCTTTTTAGAGATTCGCGATCGCGGTTGATGAAGCAATAATCGTGAAAATGATTAACCTTCAGTCTCACCCCGAGTTTGAATGAACAGAATCAATAGAAAAACAGAAGGAACAAGCACAAACAATACAGTTGCTACAAACCCAAGATCATTAGTTTCCATGATACCCAGCCTCTATGTCAACAATCAAATCGACAGATATTAGCATAACATTGATTGGCTTCTATTGGCTGATCATAAACTCTTAATGTACTTAACCTTGGATGCGATCGCGTGAGTTTCCCTTAGCAGCATTCTTCTCCAAAAATTCAATAATCTTGGCAGGAACATCAATTCCTGTCGCCTTTTCAATCCCCTCTAGTCCCGGCGAAGAATTCACCTCCATCACCACCGGGCCATGATTAGAACGGAGTAAATCCACACCTGCCACTTTCAGTCCCATCGCTTTCGCCGCCCTGACTGCTGTTGAACGTTCTTCTGGGGTTAATTTAACCTTTTCTGCTGTTCCACCCCGATGCAGGTTAGAACGAAATTCTCCTTCTACCGCCTGTCGTTTCATCGAAGCAACCACTCGTTCATTGATCACAAAACACCGTAAGTCTGAACCCTTAGCTTCTTCAATAAACTCCTGCACCAAAATATTGGCATTTAAACCCCGAAAGGCTTCAATCACCGACTTTGCAGCTTGATAGGTTTCCGCTAAAACCACCCCAATCCCTTGAGTTCCTTCCAAAAGCTTCACCACCAAAGGCGCACCGCCAACGGTATTAATCAAACCGTCAATATCTTTGGTTGAATGAGCAAAACCGGACACAGGTAAACCAATTCCTTCCCTAGCCAACAGTTGTAAACAGCGTAACTTGTCACGGGCGCGAGAAATCCCTTGAGACTCATTAGCCGTGAACACATCCATCATTTCAAACTGTCGGACAACGGCAGTACCGTAAAAAGTTTGTGAAGCCCCAATGCGAGGAATCACCGCATCAAATCCTTCTAACGGCTTTCCCCCATAAATGACCATCGGTTTATGGGAGGTTATATTCATATAGCAACGCAGATAGTCAATGACATACATTTCATGGCCTCGTTGTTCTCCGGCTTCTTTGAGTCGTTTTGTAGAGTAGAGGTTAGAGTCTTGTGATAAAATTGCAATTTTCATAATTTTATGTCTCTGACATTCTTTAAGTTGAGATCGCGTTAGACAGCTTAGGGTGACAGAAGTCGCAATAGTCGGAAAACTCTGTCTAGCAACGGTAAATTACAGATTATCAGCGTGGGGAATGCGATCGCCAGGAAAACAGTTGAGATCGCCGCAAGAATGGGACAACCCCTTGTAAAACGACGGTAGCCCTGTGTAACCGTTGGTCAGTGGGTTAAGAACTTTGTGACATTTTCTTTTCTCAAAAGCTAATTTAATGAGTGGCGGGGATTTGGGGGAGGTGCCGAAGTCCCACATCCTAAATGACAAACCACTGACCAACTGTTGAGTTAGCTGGGGGTTCTTTCTTCATCCCTGTATTGTATCCTGTTCGTTGACATACTCCCCAAAACCAGAAATAGCCAATCCCCTGTCAACGCTTTGACAGAGGGAAAGACTGTTCAAATGTCAATCAGATTAATTCAGGTTTTAGGCCCGTTTTCGAGTCCAACCTGTAGCTTTCCAAATGGCAATAAACAACACACCGGAGACTAAAGCACCTAAATTCCATTTAAGCGAGTTCTTAAACAATAAGATTCTACGGTTTCTGCGTGTCTCTTCTGCTTGGGTTTTGGTGCTGCTTTCTGTCCGAGTAACAAAGTCAGAAAGTTGATTTTTAATTTCTTCTAACTCTTGTGCCGATTGTATTTCTGGAGTTCGACCTTGAGTATCGAGACGACTTAACAGGTTTTCCATCAGTTCTTCAGTGTTTGCTTGTTCCAGTTGTTGCTGAACTTGCTGAATTTGAGTCATCCGTTGTTCAACTTGAGTATCAATTTGAGTATTACTCTGTTTATCAATTCGCAGCGTATTAATAATGCCTAAAGGAACTAAGATTAGCAGGAAAATACCAAACAACAACGTCAATAGTGATAAAAGGCTTAAAAGGGGTCTTTCCCATTTCGGACGGAGATTTTGTTCTCCATAAAAGATTAAAACAAAGGCAATTAAAGGAACCGCAACTCGTTCAACAATCGCTCCCATTGTTTGAAACTCCCACACGGGATTTGTCAATTGAGGCGGAATCAGTAAAATAACTAAATCAACGAAGGTTAGGAATAACAAGGTGTAGCCAACCCAGCGCAAAGGCGGGATTGTTTGTAGTAAACTAGAGCTAAATTTCCACAGGGCATCTACTTTTTCGGTGAGCGGATTACTATTAGATTGAGTCATGGGTTAGATTACTAAAAATAGTTGTTTTTGGGATTAAATTTTGGGAAATTGCGGCTGCCACCATTGATACCAAGATAACCAGGCTTTTTCTAAAATTGAATAAGCTTGTTCAGTGGGGAGATCATCCAGAGGTACAGAGAGATGAGTCCACAAACAACGATGATCTCTGAGTGGTTCTTGACCCAGTAAAATCGGTAGCAAACGACTGACCTTCAAATCATAAGTATAGCGGTTTTGGATGAACTGTTCATAAAGAATTGCACTGGGGCTGTTTGGGTTAATACAAGAGCGGAGATAGGCTCGATTCTCTGCAATTTCTAGGCTATAAAAACCTGTTTTATCTTGCTGTTTTAGAACACTTTCGAGTTTCTCAGGACTAGATAAACGCGGATCATACTGACGGAATAGTTTTTCATTAACGTGAGGATGATCCACATATTGCATCTCTATCTCTAATAGAAGATTTGCCGAGGTATATTCATATAAATTTCTGGGTATTGTGTCCTCTACCACTTTACTCTTAACAGGTTGCCATCCCGGTAAAGGCACTTCAGATGGGAAGACAAACGGTGTCTCTGTTAACTCTTTGGATGCCGGGGAAACGACTGATTTTCCGAAGACTAAAAGAACAGTTCCAAAGGTGAGAATCAGTAACGAAGTACGCAAGGGTTGCCAAAACTTCATAGGATTTTACTGTTCTAATACTTCATCCGATGAAGGTTCCTCTTGACGGAGTAGGAACCAGCAAAGCAAGCCAAACAGTCCTACAGAAATCATCATAAAAATCAGTGAACCGTCTCCCACGTGCCAGTATTGCAAACCTTCCTCATCTTGAGCATTGGCAAAAAGTGCCATAATTGCTACTCTAAACCCATTTACCACAAAAGCGATCGCAACAGAAGCAGCCAAAACCAAAATTTTCTTGTGAAGTTTCTTGAGAGGAAACAGAATCAGAAACAACACCGCAAACCCCAATAGATAGAACATTCCCGCAAAGCCTGAACATCCCATATTCACATTGACTCCGCCTCCGGGCATGATCACCTCAAAGCCACGACGAGAGGCTTCAAATCCAGAATACCAGAGAATAAACGTGGCGAAGCGAGCTGTTAATCCCGATATATCGATAATAGGCCAGATCAGAACTTTTGGGACACCCAGAAAAAACAAAATTAACAATTCCCGCCAATAAAGTTTAAACCCTCGAAAACCCGAAGCAATTAGGGTTAAACCAATACCGGAAATAAAGGGGGATACCCCTAAAAAGTTAGAAGTTGGCAGAGTTGCACTTTTGAGTAACACTGCCGCAATGATCATCAAACCCAGTAAACTGGGGAAAATCCCGCTTTCTAAATTGAGGCGATCGCGTTTTTGCCAGACTAACGATGATACCACAAACCAAAATAAAAAACTAATCGCCTGTAAATCTGGACTTCCATGATGTAGAGTCAGCGTCAGGTGAATTGTCATTAGTCCGGCTGCAATTCCTAACAGCCAGAACCGAGATTCAGTTAGAGATTTGAGGGATAGCTCTTCAAGTGCGTTCATGGCTTTCAACCTGAGCATTGCAACCGTTCTGAGTTCATAATAAACTCCCCAACTTAATTTTAAGCTAATGTGGGGAGTTAAAATATTCTACTTTTTTAAAAAGATTGAACTCGGGTTATATAGCAGTGTGTGATCGGGTGAGATACACCCCAAAAACCCTCCCAAAAACCCGGTAACTCTTACGAAACCAGGCTTTTCATCCTCTCTGTAAATCCCCTGCCTCTTGCCAGATATTGTCTCATTTCAGACTCTATCCATCAACTTTTTTAAGTTTGATCAGCCTGAAGTTAATAGTTTTTTGACATACTCCCCGCATTAAAATGACGGGGATTCTGAACTCAAACAACAGTTGAAGCGAATACCTGTCTTACACCGTCTAATTCAAGAGTCGATGCCCCAACTCTCTTGATATTTAAAGAGGCATTCTGATCAATATCTTGGGGCTAATTCCCAATTACAATTAAGCTTTGACTTGCTGTTTTAGCTTCTGTTTTTGTTGTTCTTTGTGGAATACTCCCCCAAAGCCGAGTGCTATTGCTGTTCCTAAAATGGTAAGAGGTTCGGGAGCATCTGTTGAACTGGCTATCACCTTACCATCTCCAGTGCCACTGGTGCCGAAAGTAGTTCCAGTAATACTCTGATAACGCAGGTGGAAGTTGCTGAGGTTCAAGCTGGTTAATGAGGTGTTGGCAAAAGCAAGTTTGAGGTTAAAAGTGCCTGTTTCTCCAGTATCGACTCCACCAGGCCCGCCCTCACAGCTACCTGTGCCGGGAATTAGACAGACTTCAATGGCACCCACTCCATTGGGAAAGGAAGTTTTTTTCTCATCACTAATCACATTAAACGTTCCGTTGACGCTAGAAGCACCTTCATCGATATTCGGGTCGGTGTCAAACCCTAAACGAGAAATTCTCGAAGAGATAGGGTTGGTGGAGGTGTTGGTCAAATTAACAAAGAATGAAGCAATGGTATATTGGTTTCCGCCAATCGTTTCTAGACCCCAGTTATCTAATCTAAATAAAGCTTGTCCCGAGAGTCCCTCAACATCATTTTCCTCCACATTACCATCAAAGTTGACTTCAAAAAAGTCGCCAATATCACCACTATTAACACCCACGGAACTTCCATTTGGAGCAACGTTAAAAGCAAAAGCAGGAGTCGTGGCGGCAAAAACAGTAGTTGCTGCGGCGGCAAAAATGCCAGAAATCAGAAAAGGTGTTTTCATCGTGAAGGTTGGTTGCCCGAAAGAATGGCTCTATATGAAACAAACACTTAGGCAAGAAAAACCCAAGTGATTGCAAAGACTTTAGTGATATTTTGTGACTTGCTTTTTGAACAGCTAAGTTTTTTTGATATATCAATCTATCACTTTGCTGACATCCTATACGAGTCATTGGTTTTAGCGCAAGATTTCCTAGCAGGATTTCATCAAACTTTTACACGGCAAAGGCACTATCTTTACAATCACTAGGGTTCTGTAAAGGTGATCAGTCAGTTTTCCCTTTTGACGCTGAATAGAATCCGCTTTTTTACCCCCTCAAGTCAGGATTTCCGAATGGTTTTAACTGGATGAAAGCCACAGGGAAGCCGAGGAAAAGTTGAACTCTCGAAACTTGAGCCTTTTATTTTTGGGGACGAGAGGTCGAACGATAAAAAGGACGCTTGACGACTGAGGCTGAATAGGTTTTCCCGCGAATTTCCACATCAAGAGACTGACCAATTCGGGCAAAATCTTTGGGAACATAGGCTAAAGCGATGGCTTTTCCGAGGGTGGGTGATAAAGTGCCACTGGTAATTTCCCCAACAATTTCTCCCCTGACCTTCACGGGATAACCATGACGGGCGATATGGCGTCCTTGCATTTCCAAGCCCACCAGTCGTCGAGATACGCCTTCGGCTTTTTGACGTTCGAGAACAGACCGACCAATAAAATCTTCCTTGCTATCCCAGTCAATTAACCAATTTAATCCGGCTTCTAAAGGAGTTGTAGAGATATCGAGATCCTGACCGTACAATGCCATCGCCGCTTCTAAGCGTAACGTATCTCGCGCTCCCAAACCACAAGGCGTCACTCCAGCTTCTAACAAACTCCGCCACAATTGTACCGCCACTGAGGGATCAACCATAATTTCAAAGCCATCTTCTCCGGTGTATCCGGTTCTGGCAATAAAAGCCGGATGTCCGAAAATTGTCGCGTTCAGATGTCCGAAAAGAGCGATAGACTGCAAATCTTCACTCACCAAAGGCTGTAACTTTGATACAGCTTCAGGCCCTTGAACAGCAATTAAAGCTTGATATTTTGTTAAATCTTCTAAGGTAATATCGGTTGGTTCTAACTGTGCGGATATCCAAGCTTTATCGCGAGAACAAGTTGCCGCATTCACGATCATCACACCCCGTTGACAGCCTGTATCTGCATCCTCACCCTGATAATAAAAAATAATATCGTCCAGAATACCGCCTTGCTCACTCAATAAAACCGTATATTGGGCTTGATGGGGTTGTAAGCGACTCAGATCAGAAGGAACCAAAGGTTGCAGCGTCTCAATTAAGTTCTCTCCGATCAAAATAAACTTGCCCATGTGGGAAATATCAAACATTCCCGCTTGTGAACGTACCGCCTCATGTTCTTTGTTAATCCCTGAGAATTGTACAGGCATTTCCCATCCCGCAAACGGAACCATGCGAGCCTTCAGTTCCACAGCGACATCGTACAAAGGTGTGCGAGAAAGAGGTTGCTTGGGTTCTGGATGTTCGGGTTCTGTGTTTTGGACTTCAGTTGACTTAGCCACAGGTCGTCTTTCCCATTATTCTGCTCGGTTTTCTCGATTCTATCGGTAAATTGTCAGAGAGGGAACAGGGAACAGGGAACAGGCAAGAGAAGCAAGAGGGAAAAAACTGGTAGTAATTCATGAATTACCCCTACAACTGCAACTTGTGAACAGCGAGATCTTGGCGGTTTCCGTCGAAGAGGGACTGCTCACCCGAAGGGTCACTGGATAAAGTGTGTCACAATAAATAAAATTAATACACTTATTGTTTCAGCGAAGTATATTCATGTCCGTTTTGGCACCGATCGCAGTTCTTGCAGTCTTGATTTTCGTCCATGAACTCGGTCACTTTCTGGCGGCACGACTGCAAAATATTCACGTTAACCGTTTCTCTATCGGTTTTGGCCCGATCTTGCTCAAATATCAAGGCTCAGAGACAGAATATGCCTTACGAGGAATTCCGTTAGGTGGGTTTGTCGGATTTCCCGACGAAGATCCTGAAAGTACGATTCCTCGAGATGATCCCAATCTGTTAAGCAACCGCCCGATTTTAGATCGCGCTATTGTGATCAGTGCGGGAGTAATTGCTAATCTGATCTTTGCTTATTTTCTCTTGGTTGCTCAAGTGGGAATAATTGGCATCCCTGAATTTAACTACAATCCAGGAGTCAAGGTGCCAGAAGTGGCAACCGATGTAAGTTCCGCAGCCGCCAAAGCGGGAATTAAGCCGAATGATGTGATTATCTCAATGGAGGGTAAAAGATTTGAACCCTCCCAGGAAGCCATTCAGGATTTGATCAGCGAGATTCAATCTCGCCCCAACCAACCGTTAGATCTAGAAGTCCAACGGGGTGAAGAGATTATCCCCGTGCAAGTCATTCCTGAATTGGGAAGCGATGGTAAAGGGCGAATTGGCGTACAACTGACTCATAACCGAGAGGTGGTGCGTCGTCGGGCGGATAACTTGGTTCAAGCCTTTAGCGAGGGGGCGAACGAGTTCCAACGGATTATTAACTTAACGGTTTCCGGTTTTGGTCAACTGATTAGCAATTTCCGTCAGACGGCGAATCAGCTTTCTGGCCCAGTGGGAATTGTCGCCATTGGTGCGGATATTGCTCGTTCGGATGCGGGGGATTTGTTCCAGTTTGCTGCATTGATTAGCATTAACCTGGCGTTTATCAATATTTTGCCGCTTCCGGCGCTCGATGGGGGTCAATTGGCGTTTTTATTGATTGAAGCGATTCGTGGTAAACCGCTCCCCACTCGCCTGCAAGAAAGTGTGATGCAAACAGGCTTAATGTTACTGTTGGGGTTGGGAATTTTCCTGATTGTACGCGATACGGCGAACTTGGGTTGGGTGCGATCGCTTCTGCAACAGTGAACCCTTTGAGGTAACTGAAATGACCATTCGCAAGCGATTAAGCACGAAGCAACGAGCCTTAGAGATTTTGGTGCGGCTGAAACGGCTTTATCCCGATGCGGCTTGTACGCTCAACTACCAGACTCCTGTGCAGCTTTTGGTGGCAACGATTTTATCGGCCCAATGTACGGATGAGCGGGTGAATAAGGTGACTCCAGCTTTGTTTAAACGCTTTCCTGATGCGTTGTCATTGGCGACGGCGGATTTGGAGGAATTGCAAGCGTTAGTGCGTTCAACGGGCTTTTATCGCAACAAGGCTAAAAATATTAAAGCCGCTTGTTCGATGATTGAGGAGAAGTTTGGCGGGAAACTGCCGAAACGTATGGAAGAGTTGCTCGAACTGCCGGGAGTGGCTCGGAAAACCGCTAATGTGGTGCTGGCGAATGCTTTTGGGATTAATATGGGGGTGACGGTTGATACTCATGTTAAGCGTCTGAGCCAACGCTTGGGACTGACTGAACAGACTGATCCGGTTCGTATTGAGCGAGATTTGATGTTGTTGCTGCCGCAGCCCGACTGGGAAAATTGGTCAATTCGCTTGATTTACCACGGTCGGGCGGTCTGTACGGCTCGAAATCCAACGTGCTATGATTGTAAATTGTCTGATCTGTGTCCATCAGCTCAATTAAAGTGAGTCTGATGAAATCCAAACGAATGTTAATTGACTGAGGAAAAACAGCTCTAATGGCTAAGAAAAGTATGATCATGCGCGACATCAAGCGCAAGAGAATTGTTGAAAAGTACGCCGAAAAACGGGAAGCTCTCAAAGAGGAGTTTGAACAGGCGGAGAATCAAGCCAAAAAAATGGAAATTCACCGCAAAATTCAGCAACTCCCCCGTAACAGTTCACCAACACGGGTGAGGAATCGTTGCTGGGCTACTGGACGTCCGAGAGGATACTATCGCGATTTTGGACTCTGCCGCAACCAACTACGGGAAATGGCACACAAAGGGCTGTTACCGGGTGTGGTTAAATCCAGTTGGTAGGCTGAAGTTAATGGGAACAGGGGATTGGGGAATTGTCCTCGTCTCCGCAACTCTTTCAGTCCCAAGTAGGGAGTAGAGGACAAGGGACAGGTCAGAGGCAATCATCCAGTCATGCAAGAGGCAATCATGCAATGGAAATATAAAATTCTGAACTCCTGAACTTCTAACTGGTCACTGGTCACTGATAACTGTTCACTGAAAAGATGGGATTTTTATCGACCACAGCAGCGCTCATATCCCAGACTATCTAAGAGTAAATCACTAACGGCGTTGGCGATCGCAAACTCTCCATAAAAGCTTTGAGAAAAGTCAAACGATTGCATTTCCGTTACAATGGCAATCACTAAACAACCGAGATCGTTTTCTCCTTCCATCCGTTGACGGACAAAGATTTGAGCGGCTCTTTGGGCTATGGTTTGATTAATCGCTTCGGGAATGAATTCTTGATCGAGCCAAGCGTGTAAGGCTTTTTGCAGCCATTCCCCTTCTTGCTGGGGATTTTGAGCTGGGGGAAGTGTAATCGGTTTGATAGATTCAGACATGGGTCTAGAAGAGCGGTAGACTCAGTTTAGGACTAATTTAATCAAATTATATCGTTTCAATTTCGCTCGCCGTCAGAACCGCTTTACTGCCGTACAATGGCGATCGCTGGTGCGTTACCCGACTCGTAGGATAGCAAGATTTTCTTTTTGACGAGATCGGCAAATCGTTGGTTAATCGAAGACTCAATCGCGTTGGCTTCTTGTTTGAAACACACTTGATAACTTTTTGACTTATCATAGGTGCGAGTCAAACGGTTGTAAGTCTTTGTTGTTTTCGACTGGACAAATACCGAAGGTTCGGGGCGTTTGTACCAAAATAGACGGTAAGAGTGGGTGGATTCACTACTTTTGAACTTGAGAATATTCTCGGTTTTACCTAAAATATTAATGGCATAAAAATCCGTTCTCTTGTAAATTTGTAAATAGCCCCAATTCTTTTCGGTTTTATTGATCAATCTTTCAAGGGTGTTTTCCAGGGAGGGACAGGCATCAAAGGCTAGCATCGGCTACTTTAGATCGACATAGACTACTCATTTAATATATCAAAATCATCGCATTATGCAATACGATGTCGCGGCAATTATTCAGGGTTATGCTCAAGGCTACTTTCTCATGGCAGATGAGGATGATCAGAATTTGGGATGGTATACTTCTCGTCAAAGAGCATTGATTCCTCTTGATGAACGTTTTCGCTATCCGCGATCGCTACAAAGAGTGATTAATCAAAATCGATTTAGTGTTGCGGTTAATCGTGATTTTAATGCTGTTGTTGAAGGATGTGCGAACCGAGAAACGACTTGGATTTCTTCTGAACTCAAATCGATTTATTACGCTTTATATCGGGCGGGGTATGCTTATAGTTTTGAAACTTGGCAAGGTGATCAACTCGCTGGCGGAATTTTAGGGCTGGTCATTGGCGGGGCTTTTATTGGAGAGTCGATGTTTTATCGCATTCCCGAAGGGTCAAAAGTAGCAATGGTGAAGCTGGTTGAACGCTTACGAGAACGTAATTTTGTGTTGTTTGATGCTCAGATGAATAATCCTCATTTGGATCGGTTTGGAGCTTATATTATTAGTCATAGAGAATACAAAAATTTACTCAATAAAGCTTGGGTTCGTAACTGTTCTTTAAAAGAATTTACAAAATAAAAAAACATTGACAAAAATAGGCAATTTCGATTATAATAGAAATAAAAAATACAATCAATAAACGGTTCATCAAGCTCGCGGGGAACTCCAAAAAATGTCTAATTTTCAAGGATCAATAGAAAAGCGCTCACATCTACTAGCCTCAAAAAAATACAATACTGTTAAAAATTGTTCTAAACCTGGTGAGGAAAAGTTGTATTGAACTAATTTTAATCCAAATTAACCCCTATGAAAACTCATCTGAAAAAGGAGATCAACTCTGATCCCAATTCTAACATAGGCGGCAACCGACCACCGCAGCAGATCGGAACTTCTCAACAGACCTCTGAAACTTCTGAAACTTCTCTACAGGATATGACGGGCCAGCAGTTATGGTATCGTAGACTAGAAGCACGCGACCAAGAGACCCTGGCTGTATTTGAATCGATTTCAGAGATTATTCTGATTATCGAAGCCAAAGGCAAAAATATTACTGTTATCCCCACTCGTCTTGATGAAAAATCGGGTCTCAAAGCTGCAATTATCAATCAAACAATTCAACAATTTTATGACTCTGAACAGTCCGAACAGTGGCTAGAGTTGATTCGACAAGTTTTCACAACCCAACAAACCCTCGAGTTTGAGTATAGCTTGTTAGTAGAAGAGCGAACCTTTTGGTTTTCCGCCTGTGTTTCCCCGAAAGTTCAATCCCAAAGTGTTCTTTGGGTAGCCCATGATATTACACAATCTCAACAAAGCCAACATTGGTTACAACTGCTGGAACGGGGTGTAGCCGCCAGTAGTAACGGAATTGTGATCACCGATGCGACGAATGCCGATAATCCGATTATCTACGTTAACCCCGGTTTTGAAAGGATTACAGGCTACAACCGCGAAGAAGTCATCGGAAAAAACAGTCGGTTTCTCCAGGGAACAGATAGAAATCAACCCAGCTTAGAAGAACTCCGACAAGCAATTATTGCCGGAAAAAGTTGCTACGTCACCCTGAGAAATTATCGCAAAGATGGCAGCTTATTCTGGAACGAGTTGACAATTTCTCCGGTGATTAATGAGCGGCAAAAAGTGACGCATTATATCGGTATTCAAACCGATATCACCGAACGAAAGCAAGCTGAAGAAGAACGAAATCACTTCTTTTTTCAGTCCATAAATTTACTCTGTATTGCCGACTTTAACGGTTATTTTACCCGGATTAATCCCGCTTGGGAAAGAACGTTAGGTTATACTCAAGCTGAACTTTTAGCCACACCTTTTATAGAGTTTGTTCATCCAGAAGACCGAGAAAAGACCTTAAAAGAAGCTGAAAAACTGAGCCAAGGTATAAATGTAATCTCCTTTGAAAATCGCTATCGTTGCCAAGATGGAAGTTATCGCTGGTTGGTGTGGAATTCTACGGCTGTGCTGGAAAGTAAACTGATTTATGCGGTTGTCTATGATATCACAGAACGCAAGCAAATTGAAGAAGCACTTAAACGACAAGCATTAACGTTTGCCAATATTTCCGATGGCATTATTATCACGAATTTAGAAGGAATTATTATTGATTGGAATCCGGCTTCTGAAAGAATGTTTGGCTATAGTAAAGCCGAAGTTTTAGGGAAAAGTGCTGAATTTTTATACACACCTGAAGAAGCCAAAACCCTGACCGCTAAAATCATTCGCTCAATGATCAAAAACTGTCGTTGGTCTGGAGAAATTACAGTCATTCGGAAAGATAAAACTCAACGGATTTGTGAAACGACTGTAGTTCCTCTCGAAGACGAACAGGGTAAGATTATCGCCGCCATTGGGGTGAACCGAGACATCACCGAAACGGTGAAAATTAGAGAGCAACTCAAAACCTCACAAATGTTGCTAGCTGGGGTTCTCAATAGTTCTCTAGATGGAATTATGGCATTTAAATCAGTTCGAGATGAAACCGGAAAAATTATTGATTTTGAATGGCTATTAATTAATCCCTCGGCTTGTGAAATCATAGGACGAAGCGAAACAGAATTATTAGGAAAACGGATGCTCGAAGAATTACCGGTAAACAAAGAAGAAGGACTTTTTGAGCGCTATATTCAAGTCGTAGAAACCGGAGAACCTCAAGAAAATGAATTTTACTATGAACACGAAGGGATCAAATGTTGGTTTATGAATATTGCGGTTAAATTAGAAGATGGGTTTGCAGTCACGTTTCGCAATATTACCCAAACAAAACAATCAGAACTGCAACTTCAACAACTCAATGATGAATTAGAATCTCGCCTGAATCAACTTCAACAACGCAATCTAGAAATGTTGCTACTCAGTCAGATGAACGATTTTCTACAAGCTTGTCTGACTTTAGAAGAAGCCTACAAAGCCTTTAGAACCCTGATTAAACCCCTATTTCCGGGTTGTTCTGGAGGGATTTTTATCACTAAAGCATCCCGTGATTTTCTAGAAGCTGTCGCCACTTGGGGAAACCTTCCCATCGGAGAAACGATATTTCATCCGAAAGATTGTTGGTGTCTGCGACGAGGACGAGAACATTGGGTTGATGGGGATGAGATTGACTTATTTTGTGATCATAGCGATCGCATTTTACCACCAAAAGCCACCCTCTGTTTACCGATGATGGCACAAGGAGAAACACTAGGATTACTGTACCTCTATTCTGATTCTCGCAATCATTTAGATGAAAATAAACGACAACTCGCCCGTACCGTCGCCGAACAAATGGCGCTGGCGATCACGAACTTGCAACTGCGGGAGAAACTACAAAATCAAAGTATTCGTGATCCCCTAACTGGATTATACAATCGTCGCTACCTAGAAGAATCTTTAGAGCAAGAAATTAATCGCGCTCGTCGCCATCAACACAGTATCGGTGTGATCATGATTGATATTGATCATTTTAAACGCTTTAATGATACTTTTGGGCATGATGGCGGAGATGCGGTACTCAAAGAAGTGGGGAAACTGTTAAAAAGTCATTTGCGAAGTTCTGATATTGCTTGTCGTTATGGCGGCGAAGAAATGACGCTGATTTTACCGGAAGCTTCTCTAGAAATTACCTATAAACGGGCGGAAGAAATTCGCCAATTCATCAAGCAAATTAATATTGAAAACAAACGTCAAAGCCTGGGAACAATTACAGCATCTTTTGGAGTGGCTTGTTTTCCGCAACATGGAATAAGCGGGGATGCAGTCATCCAAGTTGCAGATAACGCTCTTTATCAAGCAAAAAAACAAGGACGAGATCAGGTTGTAATAGCTGAGGTTGAGTAGGGTGGGTGACAACCGATAACTTAATTACTGAAATTAGCAACTTTTTGGCGTCACCCACCGGACAGTATAGTAGGGTGGGTGACAACCGATAACTTAATTACTGAAATTAGCAACTTTTTGGCGTCACCCACCCTACAGGGGTGAAATTAGGCATCACCCACCCTACTGAAATTAGCAACTTTTTGGCGTCACCCAGCCTACAGGGGTGAAATTAGGCATCACCCACCCTACTGAAATTAGCAACTTTTTGGCGTCACCCAGCCTACAGGGGTGAAATTAGGCGTCACCCACCGGACAGTATAGTAGGGTGGGTGAGAACCGATAACTTAATGATTAATATAACCAACTTTTTGGCGTCACCCACCGGACAGTATAGTTAAAATTGCCAATTTTTATTTAATTGTTTTTGCGTTCAATGACTAACGTTAAACTTTGCCATTCTCCCTTGTCATTGTAACGACGAATTAAACGCTGACGTTCGTTTGGATGAATGAGCCATCCCGCCTCAAAAAAGAACGCTTGACGCAGTTGAACCTGTTGGGGAACCGTTGCCGAAGCGCCATCGGGTAACAGATAAACTTTCACAGGTTGGGAACCTTGATCAAAATGTAGAATTGATCCGTCTATTGTCGCCGTTGAAGAAATCGTTTGATCGGCAAACGTTAAACTTTGAGCAAGTTTTCCGGTATTATCTAATTGAAGCTGCATTTGAGTGGAAAACGTATCAGGAGAACGTAAATCGGGATAAAGTGTAATTGCTTCTCCGTTCCAAGTTCCCAGTAACGCTTCAACCGTCAGAGGAGGACGTTCAACGGCGTCTGTATTGGCGCGTTTTTCTCGAATTAACGTCAGTTGTTCTAAGTTTCCGTCGGGATCAAACAATTCAACTAACCGCAAACGGCGATTTTCCGCCATAAACCCAAACTCCGCCCCCGACTTGGTAAACGGCGCCAACTGAATTGTGCCTTGAGAAAACGCCCCAGTCTCAAAAAACAGGATCTCTCGCCCCAAAGATTGAAATTCTCGAACTAATTCATCAACGGGGGGTTTTATGATACCATCAGGACTCGGCGGAAAACGACGCAACGTTAGACGAACGGTTTTGTTGTCGTTCAACCCCTCTAACTGCAAAATACTGGGCGTATCCTTGATGATTTCCCCTTGATTGGAAAATTGTGTAAACGAACCGTGCCATTCGCCCAAATTTACGAGAAAATTTTCCCATTGCGATCGCATAACTAAACCTCATTCAATCTCAAAACGGTTTCCCCATGTTTCTATCTGGAATCGTCACCCTGCTGACTGACTTTGGCTTGAGTGATGTCTATGTCGGCGTAATCAAGGGTGTCATCGCTCAAATCAATCCTGAATTACGAGTAATTGACTTAACTCATGATATTCCCCCTCAGAATATTGCGGCAGGTCGATTTTGTCTAATGAATGCTGTTCCCTATTTTCCCCCAAAAACGGTTCATATTGCTGTGGTTGATCCAGGAGTCGGGACTCAACGCAGGGCGATCGCTGTACAACTGCCTACAGGATACCTTGTCGGGCCGGATAATGGGGTTTTAGGAGGGGCGATGGGGGCGATGTTAGCCCAATGTCAGACGCCTGATGAGTTTACTGTCGTGGAATTGACGAATCCTGATTATTGGCGGACTCCTATCCCCAGTACCACGTTTCACGGGCGGGATATTTTTGCGGCGGCAGGTGCTTATTTAGCGAGTGGGGTGCCTCTAAGAGAACTGGGACATCCGATTGATCCGGCGACACTGACGGATTTGATTTTATCAGAATCGAGCTTTACAGAGGAAGGAATTGAAGGCTGTATTCAACATATTGATCATTTTGGGAATTTAATTACAAATATTCCCGGTCATTTTATTGAGGGAAAAACTTGGTTTGTCGCCATTGGAGGGTTGAAGGAAGAAAACACAGAAGAATTGATTCAGGAAAATTTAGATAAAAATAAGGAGAAGAAGAAGAAAAAAGGCAAAAATAATAAGGATAAAATTGCGAAGAAAACCGCTTCAGAGATTGAATCTCTCTCTCAGGTGTCGCGAATTATTCCGGGTGGACGCACTTATGAAGATGTGAAACCGGGAAATTTCGTGGCGTTGGTGGGTTCTCATGGTTGGGTAGAAATTGCCGCCAATCAAGCCAATGCTCAATTGATTTTACAGCTAGAATGGGGATCACGGGTTCATGTGTTGCTGACGGATTCCTAAATCTTGTTAAGAGCTAGCAGCAAAAATGAGGATTTATCTTATTATTGATGTAGATAGTTCTAGCTTGGAAAATTTCAGGACAGTAGAGAGGTGTGAATAATGAGAAGAACAACCGTTAAATTGGCTGCATTTGCTTTATATTTTATCTTAATGAATCTTGGCTTTTCAGCAAAGGCTGATACCGTCAAAGTTCGCTGTGATTTTTATCCAAAAGGAGAAGATAAAGCCTCGGCTTCGGAGGTTTGTACCTTTTCTCAACGTCAAGGTAATATCTCAATTGAACGCCAAAATGGAACTCGATATGAATTGAGTCCTGTTGGGGATGAACCGGGAAATTTTAAAGATAAATCCGGTGAGGAGGTTTATCGACAAAGTGGCTTAGAAGATAGAGGACAGATTTTCCGAATGTCTGAAGAATCCATTTATATTTATTGGGATACTGCTCCGTTTTCGTCTGGTGAAGACCCCAATACCATGTGCAATCCTGCTGAAGAACCCTGTTAAAGATCGGGTTGAACTTGATTAATTTACCCGAACAGATTCAGTAACACCATATCCAGTATAAGGCCGTTTGTAGGGCGGATGCAAACCCAGAACAATATCTTGTTTAGGAACTCCCAGAGAAACTAATTCTTCTCCGACATCGATATCAGTGGCGTTTTGCTGAAGCCAAATTTTATCCTCTTTAATATCAAAATGCAGAACAATGTAATAAACTCGTTTTAGCCCTTTCCAACCCACTCGCATGAGTTGATAATGATCTCGTACCGTATCAAAAAGGAGTTGGCTTTCTACGTCTTCTGAGGGGAAATCGCTATGAGATTGTAGCAAAGTTTGAATGCAAGAGCGATAATGTTCTAGCTTATCCATTGTAAAATCTCCTCAGTTTATCGGATTATATAGAGTTCAGACGAAGCAAATTAGGCGCGGTTAGCGCAACAACAAGCGTAATATCGGTACAATTAGGGTAACAGACTTCTAGACTCACTCCTAACTCATGCTATCTCCTGGGACTGTCCTCAATACTCGTTATCGACTCAAAGAAACCCTCAATAGCAACTCTGTCCGTCAAACCTGGCTAGCGGAAGACTTGAAGTTTAAAGATCAAGTGGTGGTGAAATTGTTAGCGTTAAGTGGTTCAATGGATTGGGATGACTTGAAACTTCTAGAACGAGAAGCGCAAATTTTACAACAACTTCATCATCCCCATTTGGTGCGTTATCGGGATTATTTTGCTGTTAATAGTTTGAATCCTTGGTTTTGTTTAGTGACTGAATATGTACCGGGAGTTTCTCTCAAACAAAGACTAGAAAAACGTCAAAAATTTACCCCAACCCAAATTCAATGGATCGCCGCAGAAGTTTTAGAAATTCTCAACTATTTACATCAGTTAAATCCTCCGGTTGTACATCGCGATATTAAACCGAGTAACCTGATTTGGGGAACGGATAATCATATTCATTTGATTGATTTTGGCTGTGTACAAATTCAACCACGAACTCCAGGTGCGACGTTTACCGTTGTGGGAACCTATGGTTATACTCCGATTGAACAATTTGGCGGAGAAGCGGTTCCGGCGTCGGATTTGTATGCGTTGGGAGCAACATTAATTCATCTGTTAACGGGGATTTCTCCGGCAGAGTTACCGCAAGATAATCTGCAAATTCAGTTTAAAGATCGGGCGGTTTCTTCGATAGAACCTCAATTTTGTGATTGGTTAGAACGGTTAATCAATCCATCAGTTAAGGCACGTTATCTGAATGCAAGTCAAGCGTTAATTGCGTTGAATGCTTCGATCTCTACCGCGATACAATCTCCAGAAAATACGGGGATTCGTCTGTCGAAGTCGGCGAATAATTTGAAAATAGAAATTCCTTCTCGGTTTGCAATAGAATATATTCGATCCAGTAAACAAACGCTTCAAAAGAGTCTTTGGAATTGGGGAGAACGACTTTTTTCTTTGCGTTTATTTGTTAAATTGCAGATTGTTACGGTTGTCGCCCTGGCCAGTTGGGTTTTGTGGTTATTACCGCTTCCCCTAGACAAAATTGGGTTGAATTTAATTTCTTCCTTGTTGTTTTTACCGTTTATTTTAATAATTTTGGGTGTGCCTGCGGGATTGATATTTTTAATTTTACTCCTCAATTCGGGTGTGGATTATTTTGAAAAAATATCTCTAGAGTTAGATGAAAAAAACTTAGAGATTTGTTGGCAATCTTGGGGTTTCCCTAAACGAAAAGTGATTAACTTGTCAGAAATTCAAAATATTAATCTAACTCAAAGCAAAGCCGGAAATGGTCAACTTTACCCGACGTTAGAAATTGCCATCTACAAACAAATGATGTTTTTCCTCTCTAAACGTAAAACCTATCACCTCGGACAGCAATTAAAAATTGAAGAACTAGAATGGCTGAAACAAGAAATGAGTGATTGGTTAAGTATTCATACGAACTCCCTACCGCAATTAACAGCCCGTTCTCAAGATTCTATCCAAAAAATCACCTAAAAAGACCTCGATTGAATAAACCGGTTTTTTCAAGCTAAAATCAATGTATGGACTGAAATCATCTATCTTCATTTCACTATGGGTATTCTGCCGGAAATGTTAACAACCAGTTCTTTCATTCCTCATGGTCACTGTTATCTTTGGAAACCTCAACTGGTCAGCTTACACGTCATTTCTGATTTACTCATCTTTTTGGCTTACTTCTCGATTCCGGCTACCCTATTTTACTTTGTCCGTAAGCGAAAAGATCTGCCCTATGTTCATATTTTCCTGCTGTTTGCTGCGTTTATTATTGCTTGTGGTTTGACTCACTTTCTGGGAATTGTCACACTCTGGTATCCGATTTATTGGGTATCGGGAATCGTCAAAGCAATTACAGCCTTTGTTTCCGTTTTGACAGCCGTTGCTATCATTCCGATTGTTCCCCAAGTTTTAGCTTTAAAAAGTCCTGCTGAACTCGAACGCATTAATGAAGCCCTACGTCAGAGCGAAGAACGGTTTCGTTTAGCGTTGCAAAATTCTCCCATTACCTTCTGTATTCAAGATTGTGAGTTACGTTATAGCTGGATTTATAACCCCGCTCCCGGCTTTACGGTTGAACAGATTATAGGTCAGTTAGAAACAGATATATTATCGGCGGAAGAAGCTCAAAAAATCATCGCAATTAAGCAACCTGTATTAGAGACAGGCGTGAGAAATCGTCAGGAGTTTTTGAATAATCAAAACGGAGAATTACGTTACTTTGATATTAATGTAGAACCTCTAAGAGATAGCCATAATAATATTATTGGGCTTACCAGTGTTGCGCTTGATATTACCGAACGCAAACAAGCCGAACTCGAACGTCAACGCGCCCAACAACTACAACGAGCGAAAGAAGCGGCTGAATCTGCGAATGTTGCTAAAAGTCGTTTTTTGGCAAATATGAGCCATGAACTTCGTACTCCTTTAAATGCCATTTTGGGGTTTACTCAACTGTTGCTTAGACAGCCTCAATTCTCCGATGAACCAACAAGCGAGTATCTGAAAATTATTCATCGTAGTGGAAAACATCTCCTCAACTTAATTAATGATATTCTTACCTTGTCTAAAGTTGAAGCGGGTCGAGTTTCCCTGAAAGCAAAACCGTTTGATTTGTATGCTTTGCTTAAAAGCATCGAAGAAATGTTTTCCCTCAGCGCAGCAAATAAAAGATTAACGCTGGAGTTTAAAATGGGTGCAGATGTTCCTCGGGGTTTGAAAGCCGATGAGGAAAAATTGCGACAAATTCTGATTAATTTGCTGTCTAATGCGGTTAAGTTTACCTCAACAGGTAGCGTGACTTTAACGGTTCGTTCTAAAAATGTTTCCGATGACATCAATTCAAACTGTGAACTTCTGTTTGAGGTGAGAGATACCGGGATGGGAATTGCACCTGATGAACTAGATAAAATCTTTGAACCCTTTACTCAGACTGAAATAGGTGAGAAAGTTAAACAAGGAACTGGACTCGGTTTGGCAATTTGTCGCGAATTTGTGGAGTTGATGGGAGGTGATATTACGGTTGAGAGTCAGTTAGGGATGGGAAGTATATTTCAGTTTTATCTCCCGTTAGAACAGGTAGAGTTGGAGGATATTGAACCCGAACTTCCCCAGCATCGGGTTATGGGTTTGATGAAAGATCAACCTGAATATCGGATTTTAGTGGCTGAAGACCGTGCTGATAATCGTCAATTGATTGTTAAACTTTTAGAAACGGTAGGTTTTCAAGTGAAAGCAGCCCAAAATGGTCGAGAAGCGGTTGAACTTTGGGAGAGTTGGTCGCCTCATTTGATTTGGATGGATATGCAAATGCCTGTGATGAATGGTTATCAGGCGATTGAAAAAATTAAAGCGACACCCAAAGGGAAAGAAACGATTATTATTGCCTTAACTGCTTCGGCTTTTGAGGAAGATTACCACAAAATTCTCGCTCTCGGTTGCAATGATTTTGTTCGGAAACCCTTTCAAGAACAGGAGATTTTTGCTAAAATTAAGCAATATTTGGATGTATCCTATGTTTATCAAGATCAACAGCTAGACTTGACCCATCAACCCCCGACAAACCGGGAGCGAAATCACCTCGTTCGAGAAGATTTTGCGGTGATGCCTCTTTCATGGCGACAGCAACTTCATCAAGCGGCTTATCTCGCCAATGAAGCAGAAATTGCTCAGTTAATTCGACAGATTCCTCGAACTGAAACGTTTCTGCTTGAACGACTAACAGAACTGGTCAATCGTCTTCTGTTTGAAGAAATTGAAGTTTTAACTAAACCTGAATCTCTATGAATACTATACCCTATCTTGAACCTTCTGAATATATTTTACTGGTTGATGACGAGTTGGATAATCTAACTGTTCTTTCAGCTTTATTGGCTCAACAAGGTTACACGGTGCGCCGAGTTTTGAATGGACAAAAAGCCTTAAATTTACTGCGTTCCAAGGAACCTCCAGCGTTAGTTATGCTCGATATTATGATGCCTGAAATGGATGGCTATGAACTGTGTAAACAGATTAAAACGGATGAAAAAACACAAGATATTTCGGTGATTTTTTTAAGTGCTTTAGATGAGGTAAAAAATAAAGTCAAAGGGTTTGAAGTAGGAGGATCAGACTATATTACGAAACCTTTTGAGTCATTAGAAGTGATGGCTCGGGTTGAGAATCAACTGGGTTTACGAAAGCTGAAACAACATATTAAACTCGAAGCACAGTTAAGACAATCTCTAATTAAAGAAAAAGAACTGACGGAATTAAAACGACGAATTATTACAACTATTTCTCACGAATATCGCACGCCCTTATCGGTGATTCTCAGCTCGGCGGAACTGCTAGAACATTACTGTGATTCTGAAAATGAAAAGCAGCAAAAGCATATTAAGCGGATTCAACAAATGGTACAACATCTCAGCAGTTTGGTGAATGATGTGGCATTAATTAATGAATTTGAACAAGACCAAGTGATTCTGAAACCTATCACTTTAAATTTAATTGAATTTGGTAAAATTTTGATTTCTGAGATAAAGTTGGTTAGAAAAGTTAAACAAAAAATTAACTTTTCCTATCAAGGAGATGAGTTCTTGGCTAAATGGGATGAGAGAATTTTACGACAAATGTTGAGCCATTTACTCTCGAATGCTATTAAATTTTCTCCGGCTGATAGTGAGATTGATTTAAAATTAATTCAACAACAAGATACCATTCAGTTTCAGGTACAAGATCGAGGAATTGGTATTCTCGCCGAGAACCAGGAGAAAATTTTTGATCCGTTTTATCGGGGGGATAATATTGGGACGATTCAAGGAGAAGGTGTGGGTTTAGCGATTGTCAAAAAATGTGTGAATTTGTACGGAGGTCAAATTCAATTGAAAACAGAGCTGAACAAAGGTACAATATTTATAATTACTTTGCCCATCCCGAAAAATTGAGGAGATGTGAAAAAAAGAAAACTATCTTAAAAGACGCTGAGGCTGATCAATCCCATAACCCTGAGCAAAATCAACACCAATCTCTCTTAAAATCTCCAGTGTCGCCGGATTTTCGACAAATTCAGCTATCGTTTTCACCCCCATCGCATGACCGATTTTATTCACACTTTCAAGCAAAGCATATTCGATCTTTGCCGTTTGAATCTCTTTAACAGAACTACTGTCAATTTTTAAATAATCCCAAGAAAGATGCTTCAAATAAGCCAGGGAACTCATCCCGCCTCCAAAATGATCAATTGCACAACAGCATCCCAATTGTTTGAGGGTTTGAATAAACTCCCTCGTTTGAGATAAAGAAGCGATCGCCACCGTTTCAGGAATTTCAAAACAGAGGCTTTGAGCAATCACTTGATGTTGCGTCAGTTGAACTTTGAGAAAGTCGATAAATTCCTGATTTTTAATACTACTCCCCGCTAAATTAATCATATATAAGCACTCGGTTTGCTGCTCCTGTTCTTCAGAGATTAACTGTTCGTAGTTTTGAAGAAAAGTATTAATCACCCATCGATCAATAGCCAGCATCAAATTATAACGTTCAGCCGTTGGCAAAAACGCCATAGGCGGTACTAAATCCCCTGTCTCATCAACCAAACGGAGCAACAGTTCATAATATTTTTTACTGTCCGTCGTGCTGTTTAGAGGTACAATTTTTTGAGCATAGAGACGAAACCGATCTTCGCGCAAAGCGTGATTAATCTCCAAAATCCATTGTCTCTCTCGGTGTCGCTCTGCTCGTTCTTCATCCTCAATTTCGTAGACATGAATGCAGTTTCGACCCCTAGCCTTCGCCGCGTAACAAGCCGCATCAGCCGCACCCAAAACACTCGATAAATCTGGTGTATAACCATCAATTTTCACTAAACCAATACTGACTCCAATTGAAAATACTTGATCCTGCCAACTGAAACGAAAATCTTGAATTAACTTTCTCACCGTTTCCGCAACTTCTTTTCCATCCGCTAGCGTGCAACCATGCAGCAACAAACCAAATTCATCGCCGCCCAAACGAGCCAAACAGTCAGCCGTGCGAACTCGGGTTTGCAGTAGAGCGGTAATTTGACGCAGCAACTCATCTCCAGCCGGATGACCACAAGTATCATTAACCAGTTTAAACTTGTCTAAGTCCAGAAAGCAAAAAACATGATTTTGCTCTTCGGTTTGAGCCGAGGTAATTGCCGCCATGATTTTCTGCTCAAAGGCTTGTCGATTCAGTAATCCGGTCAGGTGGTCATGGCTTGCCTGCCAAGAGAGCTGACGGCTCAATAAACGCGATTGGGTGACATCCCGGAACACCAATACCACACCCCGAATTTGACCTTGATGATCTCGAATGGGAGCTGCCGAATCTTCAATGGCATACTCTGTTCCTTCCCGAGAAATGAGTAGGGTATGATGGGTCAGATGAACAATTTCCGCATGATGTAAAACCTGTTCGACGGGATTTTCTAAAGGTTGTCGCGTCAGTTCATCAACAATCCTAAACACTTGAGAAAGGGACTGTCCGCGAACTTGATGATTTTTCCAGCCTGTGAGTTGCTCGGCGACTGGGTTGAGATACTCAACTTTACCCTGTTCATCGGTGGTAATCACCCCATCTCCAATTGATTCTAAGGTAATTTGAGCCTGTTCTTTTTCTCGAATCAGAGCTTTTTCGATTTCTTCTCGATGTTGTATTTCTTGTTTGAGTTGAGTATTCGCTGCTAATAGTTCTGTGGTGCGTTCTTCTACTCTGTGTTCTAACAGGATATTGACTTGGCGGAGTTGTTCTTCAACCTGTTGGCGGCGCTGTATTTCCTGTTGTAAACGTTCAACTTGTTGTTCGAGTAATTGAGTCAGATGACGCACAGACAAATGAGCCTGAATGCGAGCCAGTGCTTCTTGAGGATGGATGGGTTTAGTAATATAGTCTGCTGCTCCTAACAGCAACCCTTGAACTTTATTATCGGTTTCTGAAAGAGCCGTCATAAAGATAACGGGAATATCTCGGGTAGAGGGTGAGGCTTTTAACCGACGACAAACCTCATACCCATCCATATCCGGCATTCGGATATCGAGTAAAATCAGATCGGGTTGTTGAGAAGCAGCAATTTCTAAAGCCAATTCTCCGGTGTCAGCAACCAAGACTGCATACTCGGCTCTCAACAGACAAGCGCAAAATATTTCCAGATTGAGTGGATAGTCATCAACCACTAAAATAATACCTGAGTTTAAGTCTTTGTTTATCATTCGCGCCTTGAAAGGATCTTCCACATTCTAATTATCGCCCTTGATTTGAGACATCGGTATCTCAACTGTTTTAACTCACGCCACGCCCACCGGGACTCAACAACACCTAAAAAACTGGGTTCGATAACGAAAAATATAGGCTTGCCTATTGCAGTTACCAGAAACCGGGTTTCTGACAGCAGGAAATCATAGATGAGGGGGATTATTAGTATCAATCAGCAGTTCTTCTATAATCTGACTTAACTGCTTGCAAATTTCAATCAAAATATCGGGACGTTGATAGGTTAAACTGAGTAAGCGATTTTTTTCCAGTTTTAAGAGTTGACAATCCGTTACCGCGATCGCTCCAACCCGAGAAGGAGATTCGGCAAAGAGCTGATATTCTCCAAAATATTCTCCCGATGAAAGCTGTTTAATCATCTGTTGAGTTCCCGCAATTGATTTCAGCAAAGTAACACACCCGCTACTGACAATATAGAGATGAGTGCCGATACTTCCTTCGGAAATAATCACCTCTCCTTCCCTAAACTCTTCTTCGACGAACTCTTGATTGAGAATCAATAATTCATCTAAAGACATCTTCTGAAATAGAGAAATATTTTTCAGCAACAGTATACGATTCATAAAATATAGATTGATATCCGATAGGGGTGCTGTCGATGGAAAAACCTGTTGGACGACTTCTTGAACAAAAGGATCAGGAGTTTGAATTAACAAAGAAGGTACATTCGCCAAAGCCATGATCGCGCCGATTTCTATCCAACGATCTTTACATTCTAAAGCTTCTAACAGCAACTTGTATCCCGTTGTTTTCATCCAGTCGGCGTTGAGGGTGATTTCTACTCTAGATCTTTGTCCATCTGCCCATTGTTCTAAAAGGGGTAAAATCGGTAAAATAAACCGACGATAACGCAAGGAAGCAATCGTTTCAACGGCATTGGCTCGACTTCTTTTATTGGTAGAATAACGCAACACCCGCATCGCTTCTAAGGTGTGATGACATCCTAAAGCGGATAACGCATAAAACACTCGTTCAATGACTCGGAACTGGAAGTCTTGAATGGCGATAGCGAACAGTTTCCAAGAGGAATGTTCATCAGGGAGTTGCCATTTCAAAGTTCTAGAAACCTGTTGTAACTCTAAACTTAAATGCTCATAAAGGATATCTTCCGCCCGATTAGTTCCAATATAACCGATTGCTGTAATCGCTGTTTCTACGACTTCCTGACGCTCGGAGAGCAAGCATTCTTCTACATAGGATAAACCCTTTTCTCCGTAAAATGCGATCGCTTCAGCAGCCCGAGATCGCACCCGACAGTCTATATCCTGTAAAAAAGTCGCCAAATAGGGAAGCATTTGTGGATCTTTAATGACTCCCAAAACTTGTAAAGCCGCCGCCCGAACTTCGGGGTTAGTATTGGTTAATTCTGAGGCGGCTAGTTCTTTTAAACGAATATCTTGAGGAGAAGCTAAATTCACTAAAGCTTTAAACCCTTGTTGTTTGATCTCACAACTGGCAAGCGGTAAAATTTGATATAAAATCGGGATTAACTCCTGTCTGCCTGTATGAGAAATCACATCAATGGTAGCTTGAGCAATCGGACAATCTAATTCCATTTGCCACAATTGTTGACAGGTTTTCTGTATTTGTGGATACAAACTTTGTTGATGTGCCGTTACCGCCACACAAGTTAAGGCGCGAATTTCTTCTTGTTCATCTGTGAGTAAAGTCGTGAGTTGAGTTTCTGGAATAGACTGATTTTGATCAATCAAAAGTTCGAGTGCAACGGCTTTATTCATTGAGTTGTCTGAGTTTAACCCTTGTTGCACCCAATCTAAAATTATCGGTTTCGGTAACTGCCGCAAAAAAGAAACGATTGCTTGTCTTAACTGTGGATCGGCTTGAGTTAATAAAGTATTAACTTCGGGTAGAAATTGCTGCGGGGGTTGCACATAACTTGCTAATTGTAAGCCCAAAATTTGACTATTGTGATCGCGACTGGTGAGGAGATGCTGCACTTCGCTTTGATAATCTGAAGGAAGGGTTAATCCTTTTCGGACTTGATATAAATTCACTGAACCTGAAATCAGCATTTTCATCACGGAGCGCACATAATTTTTCCCGGTTTTAATACTCACTCCGACTAATATTAAACTTAAAATAACACCCAACAAACTAATCGGAAAATAATTCATTGAACTCATCAAGCCCAGTAAAATTAAACCGCCTAGCATTTCACCAACAGGCGAAAATAACCCTTCACTCAAAATTCTAAATGTATCCCGCGCTTGAGGAGGTACTGCACTGTAGTTGAGGCTTTTTAAAGGGTCAGCAATACTTCGATAAATCGCCACATGATTCAGGTTTGCAAAAACAGCAGTCGGAAACCCAAAGTTAACTAAAAACCCGATAAAACTGATTAGGGTTGTGATCGGATAAATCAGGTTAGCACGACTAATTCCGAGTTGTTGGATCAAGGGCGTTGTAACCAGAGAAGTCAGTAATAATTGCACTAAGCTAAAAATTGCTGAACTGATTCCTAAAAAGCTCGTTAGATCTTGGGTTTTGGGAAATTGTTGAGTGTATACGGTAGAAAAGAGAAATTCGGTTAACAGTCTGAGTAATAAGACAATAAAGATACTGACTGCTAAATCAAAAATAATCGGATACTGTTTGGCAAGTCGCGGAAATTTCTGAAGACTATCAATCAATCCTTGACTGGATTGGCTGGGGTCGGGGGGGTTGATTTCAATCGATTTTTGATCTCGTTCGAGGTAAACTAATTGAGCGATCGCGATCGCATAGAGAAAAGGAATGCTTAAGAGTAAATTTTCGGGCGGAATAAACTGTACAATAATGCTACCCAAACTATTAGCTATGAGAAATCCTAGATTCGCACTTAAAGACAAAAATGCGGTGTATCGTTTCAGTTCTAGAGCGGTAAAATAGTCAGAAAATAAGGTCGAAAAGCTGATTTTTATCAGTAAAACACTAATAAGATTAGAAAGAATATATAAACCAAAAAAAGGTAAAGTGCTGCTAGTTTGTTGAGTGATCAGCACTTGAATAGCGCCAACGAACAAAATACTCCCAAACAGTATCCAGCGAAAGAGTTGGATGTGGGAAATGCGGTTAACAACGCCAATAAATGCTGTCGAGACGACAATTAAAACGAGGGGTGTAATTGTAAATAGAAGCGGAAGAGACCCAGGGCCAACGCGATCGAGAAATAAAGAACGGGCCAACAGCGCGAATAAAGCCTGACTGATGGTTAGAGACAGGATCAAAAATAAAAAATGAGCCAGTCGTCGCGTTTGGACTGAGAGCAGTAACTTAGTTGACAATTTATGGTACAACACGGTACTATCTGTAAGATAACAGAATACATCTATGCAACGAGCCTTCAAGACCCAACTCAAACTTAATAACCGTCAAAAGACCTTAATGGCTAAACACGCGGGATATTCTAGATGGGTCTGGAATTGGGCCTTAGCGATGTGGAACGAGGCTTATAAAGAAGGACTAAAACCTTCAACAAACAAGCTTAAAAAATTATACACCAATCACATTAAACCTCAATATTCCTGGCAGTCAACCCTAAGTTCTAGAGTTTATCAATTTGCCTTCATGCACTTAGGGGAAGCTTTCAGTCGCTTTTTTCAAGGCATTGCCAAACATCCTAAGTTCAAGAAAAAAGGCAGAAATGATAGCTTTACGATTGATAATTGTGGCAAAGTAATGAGGTTTTCAGGGAGGAGATTAAAGCTTCCTTTTATTGGATGGGTTAACACTTACGAACCCCTAACCGAAATCCAGACTAAACGAGTTACAATTAGTCGAGTCGCCGATTCTTGGTATATCTCTGTAGGCTATGAGTTTGAGCCAGAACCGACTGTAAAATCAAGAGAATACCTGGGTGTTGATCTTGGGGTTAAGGTATTAGCGACCTGTTCAGATGGTACTGTTTTTGTTAACCCCAGAGCCTACAAAAAAGCGCAAAAAAATCTAGCCAGACTTCAACGCAAACTCTCTAGAAAACAGAAGGGTTCCAATAACAGGAATAAAGCCAAACTCAAATTAGCAAAAGCTTATCAGCGAGTCACAAATATTCGCAAAGTGTCAATTCACAAATTAACCTCATGGCTATGCAAAAACCACGCAGTCATCGGGTTAGAGGATTTGAATGTTTCTGGGATGATGAAAAATCATAAATTAGCGGGTGCTATTGCTGATTCTGCTTTTTATGAAATTCGCCGCCAAGTCGAGTATAAGTCCGAGTGGTACGGTTCAAGAGTAGTGTTTGCTGATAGATTCTATCCGTCAACTAAAACCTGTTCAAATTGCGGTCATGTTCAAGAAATGCCACTCAAAGAACGGGTTTTCAATTGTAAGAATTGCGGTGTAAGCATTGACCGCGATTTGAATGCCAGCCTAAATTTAGAAGGTTATGCCGAGGGCTTCTTGGTGAAAAGCCTGTCTGACCGGGTGCTGCCGACAGTCCGGGGTGATGCAGGAAATAAACATTAACACGGTTTGTACCGCGTTATATCAGTTTTATAAAGCAGGTTCACTCAGCATATGATATACAGCCTAGCCGATAGATTGACTAGATTGTAGTCCAGGGCTGACTTTCAAGCATTTGTTTTGATTTGTTATGAATCCTTGGCAAACTCAAGCGTAAAGTGTAACAATGAATACAGAAAAACAACTTACCTTAATAACCTAAGTTTTTTTTTTGTTTAGAGATTAGGAGTGATCACAGAAGATGAAACTGACCTATCGTACAATTAGTTATGAACTCAATCAGCCCCCGATTGACATGGTTGAAAGCGAACTTGGGGGTAAATATCGGGGAAATGCTTGGCAGGTTCACTATCCAAGACACATTCCTGTTCCTGTTGCAAACTCACATTTAAAGTATCGTGGTGTCGCTTACTGTTCAGAGGACGTCCGAAGCGTTGAGAGTAATGGGATGATGAATGTATCGCCGGAAATTCAACCCCAAACTCCCAAACGGGAACCGACTCCAGAAAATATTATGGCTGTTCATACCACGAATATTTGTCGAATTCTTGAACGTCGCCGACAAGCAGCACAGGCGCGAGGTGATGAGAGATTACTCAAATTGCTAGAATTAGAAGCGCGACAATTAGTATGTTAGTGGTCTTTTAGAAAGCTTCCACCATTTAACCTTAGCGTTAGAAACATCTTCTCATCAACTTTGATCCTATTGCAATCCTAAATGATTTTTAAACTCCAGATTCCCGGTTTCTCCAAGAAGCTGGGAATTTGAATCTGTATTATTTTTTGAGAAGATTATTTTTAAAATTGAAAAAAGAATGCTACAAGAGGCAATAGGCAATCTTGCAAAAGGGAATGGGGAGATGGGAAACTTTGATCACTGGTACGGACAATTGATGAATTACCCCTACAACTGTTGACTGATAACTGTTTTAAGCGATCGCGGTGAAAATATTCCTGATGACTCAAAACCCGAATGTTATCTTTAAGGTAGGGAAAACTCTAGCACAGCCTGCAACTAATCCGTTGTTTTGACTGGCTTTATACCCAGGTTCTTAACCTTTGGTAGAAGTCGCTTTTGGCTGTGAAAGAGTACAGTCAAGCAGGACTAATTTACCCGAATTTCGCTTAAACATTAGGAGGTTAATGATGAAACTCCATCGATTTAGTCTTAGCATGATTCTCACAACTGCAACGCTATTCACCCTAACAACATCTCAGGTGATGGCACAAGAATCTCGCTTTTTTGGGGAACGGGCCAAACCTGATTGCATTCAGGACGCTTTACCCAACGAAGATGTTTCTCCTGAGAAAAATCTCAAAAATTCTCGGTTTCATTGTGGCCGAGAAGAATACACGACTCAACCCCCCTTTCGATAAAAAAATCTCGGCTTCACCGAATTTACTTTTCTCTCATCCCTGCTATCGAAAACTGATATAACACGGTATAAACCGTATTAATGTTTCGTTCCTGCATCACCCCGGACTGTCGGCAGCACCCGGTCAGACAGGCTTTTTACCGAGAAGCCCTCGGCATAATGTAATAAATTCAGACTCGCATTCAAATCACGGTCAACGCTTACACCGCAATTATTACAGTTGAAAACTCGTTCTTTCAGAGCTATTTCTTGAACGTGACCGCAACTTGAACAGGTCTTAGTTGACGGATAGAATCTATCAGCAAAAACTACTACTGAGCCGTACCACTCAGATTTATACTCAACTTGGCGACGAATTTCATAGAGAGCAGAATCAGCAATAGCACCCGCTAACTTGTGATTTTTTAACATCCCAGAAACATTCAAATCCTCTAACCCGATAACTGCGTGGTTTTTGCATAGCCATGAGGTTAATTTGTGAATTCCATCTTTTAGGATGTTAGCCACTCTTTGATATGCTTTTGCGAGTTTCAATCTAGCTTTGTTCCTGTTACTGGAACCCTTCTGTTTTCTTGAGAGTTCGCGTTGAAGTCTGGCTAGATTTTTTTGAGCTTTTTTGTAAGCTCTGGGATTGGCAAAAACAGTACCATCTGAACAGGTCGCCAATGCCTTAACCCCAACATCAACACCCAGATAAACTCTTGATTTAACAGTCTGTTCTGGTTGAAATTCGTAGGCTACAGACAGATACCAAGAATCAGCTACTCGACTAATTGTGACTCGCTTTGTGTTGATTTCAGGTAGGGGTTCATAAGTGAATATCCATCCAATAAAAGGAAGCTTCAATCTCCTCCCTGAAAACCTCATTACTTTGCCACAATTATCAATCGTAAAGCTATCGTTTCTGCCTTTTTTCTTGAATTTAGGATGTTTGGCAACGCCTTGAAAAAAGCGACTGAAAGCTTCCCCTAAGTGCATGAAAGCAAATTGATAAACTCTAGAACTTAGCGTTGACTGCCAGGGATAGTTTGGCTTAATGTGATTGGTGTAGAACTTTTTTAGCTTATTCGTTGAAGGTTTTAAACCCTGTTTGTAAGCTTCATTCCACATCGCTAACGCCCAGTTCCAAACCCACCTAGAATATCCGGCGTGGGTCGCCATTAAGGTTCTTTGACGGTTGTTCAGCTTCAGTTTGGTCTTGAAGGCTCGTTGCATAGATCTATTATCTGATCTTACAGATAGTACCGTTTTGTACCATAAATCGTCTACTAAGTTACTTCTCTCAGTGTGCCTTCTATTTTTTCTGGTGAAATTAAATTGATTATCGCCTACAAATCGGATTAATATTGATTAAAGGTTTTCACACTGCCATCAGGACGAAACGACAACACAGAAAAGGGTTCTTTTATATTACCTGACTCCATCCCTGGCGCACCGAGCGGCATTTGAGGGACAGCTAAACCGGAGACTGGGGGTTTTTCTGCTAACAAGCGTTTAATATCTGAGGCGGGAACATGACCTTCTATGGCGTATCCGTCAACGACTGCGGTATGACAAGAGGTTAACTCATCCGGTACCCCATATTCTTGTTTAACTGCCGCGACATCTTCTGTGACAATATTAGTGGCTTGAAAGCCATTGGTTTCGAGGTGTTGTACCCAAGCTTTGCAGCATCCACAAGTGGGACTTCGATGCACGGTAATATTGAGAGGAATATCAGAATATGCTATCGTTTGAACAGGATTTGTCGCTTGATTTGCAGATTGACTCCACACTGTAACTGCAATCCCTGCAATCATAGCGGTTCCTGCAACGACTGCAAGAATAGGACGAAGATATTGATGCAGCCAATTTGTTGGAGGTTGATTAGACATAGAATTTAGTTAGATTTATAGCAGTTTGCGTTTGAAGTCATATCATGTCCGATTTATTAATGATCATTTTGTAGGGGCGGGTTCTGTCTCTATCTGTGTTTTCTTGGCAAGAATTGAGATAAACCCGCCCTCTCCCCACTATTATTATAATCAAAATCAGGTTGATCCCGGTAACTTTAGCGAAACCCACCCACAGTAAGTAGTAAGTAGACCCCAAAAACCCGGTAACTTTAGCGAAACCGGGTTTTTATTCCACACTATAATTATAATCAAAAAATCAACCTTATAGAACTCACCTGTCATTTAATAATGAATTTACCTATTTTCGCAGATATTGAAAAGGCAACCCAACGCCTTCAAGGATATGCTTACCGAACCCCGGTTGTGACTTCTCGAACCGTTAACGAATTAACCCAAGCTGAAGTTTTCTTTAAATGTGAGAACTTTCAACGCACAGGTTCGTTTAAATTTCGGGGTGCTTTTAACGCTTTGTCTCAACTGTCTGAGGAACAAAAATCTCGCGGTGTTTTAACATTTTCTTCGGGAAATCATGCTCAAGCGATCGCTCGTTCTGGTCAGCTTTTAGGCATTCCCAGCACTATTATTATGCCGTCTGATGCTCCCACTGTCAAGCAAGCGGCAACACGGGGTTATGGGGCGGAAATTATTCTCTATGAACGTGCAGAAGTTGCCCGTGAAGTCTTATGTCAACAAATCGCAACCGAACGAAATTCTACGATTATTCCACCCTACGATCATCCTGATATTATAGCCGGACAAGGTACAACGGCGTTTGAACTTTTAGAAGAAGTGGGAACGCTAGATTTATTATTGGTTTGTTGTGGGGGTGGGGGTTTATTATCCGGTTGTGCGATCGCCACTCGTCAGCTTGCGCCTGATTGTAAAATTATCGGGGTTGAACCTGCAAATGCTGATGATGCAACTCGTTCTTTTCAAACGAAAACGTTACAGAAAATTGAGAATCCAAAAACGATAGCAGATGGGGCGAGAACTCCCTATTTAGGAAAGCTAACCTTTCCGTTAGTCTTGCAGAATGTCGATGATATGGTAACAGTTTCAGAAGAAGATATTATTAAAACAATGTTCTTTGTTTGGGAACGCATGAAGTTAGTGATTGAACCAACGGGTGCGTTAGCTGCTGCTGCATTAATTCAAGGTGTTGTGAAAGCAAAGGGTTCTCGTGTTGGGGTGGTTATTAGTGGCGGAAATGTGGATTTAAAACAAATTAGTCAGCTTTTTTAAAACCTTTAATTGATTGTTAATCAATGTCTGTCGGAATCAAAACTATCACCAGTAGCGGATACAGAGTAATAATTCCGTAAAATTACTGAGGTTTTTGATTGTCGTCCTTGCTATCATTTGCATGAGTGAGTTTAAATCAAGGAAAATTGTTATATCAGAAATCTGATCAACAATCCTTCAATGAGACTGACTCATCTATGATTAACTCTCAGGGACGTTAATATTATGACTTCAACTCATTCAGCATCTGAACAAGCAAAGAAACGTTTATTAGAATTGGCTAAACAAGGAAACCCTAAAGCCATTGTGATGTTTTTAAATCGTTTCAACAGTTCAGAAGAAATTGCTACTATTATAGAAGACAATGCTACTATTAAAAATAATTGTCTAAATATTCAAGTAGAATCTTCGCAATTTCCCCTCAATTACTCGTCTAAAAAATACATCTATGATGGGTTAAAAATGTTTAAAATAGAATATATTGAATCTGTAATAATCGAACCTAGCATCCAGAAAAACCCTAAAAAACCTTGTAAAGAACGTATTGATTTAACCAAAGAATTAGAAAAACCCTCACCTGAACCTCCAGTATCAAAACAATTAAAATGGCCTGCTTGGTTTCCTTATCCAAGTTCATGGTTAAGGATGACATTATTAATATTATGGTTATTTATTGTTATCAGAATTGTTGCCTTTTGGGGAGTTATTATTGGGGGAACTGTGTCTGTCATATCGGAAGATGTAATGCCGTTATTTCAAGCTTTAGGAATTGGCGTTATTGGTTCAATATTCATTCTAACGTATTTTTATCATATTTTATACTATATAGGTCAATTTTTGTTTGGTAAATCATCATCGAAATCTTTTAAATGGTTGCCTACACGTCTCAGTTTATGGGAAGGAATATATACGCCGATAGTTTTAACCTTATCCGTTTTAACTGTTTTCTTAGTTATTTTACCTTTTATGCCCTGGGAAACTTGTCAAACCGAACTCCTATTAGAAGATACAAATTGTCAAAATCGTATTCAAAATTATTTAGCGAGTCTAGAAATTATAGCGACTATTATTTGGATAACTTCAGGTTTATATCTTTACCAAATAGAGTATTTAATTCGCACAAGAGTTCCATTTCACAAAGTCCTTAAATTTATAGCTTTAGTCTTTTTATCTTTCATGTCAACGGTTTTAATTTACACAACCGCAACAAATTGGGATTATATTTATGGTGCATTTGCCAATGTCGGCAACTCTTTTTCGATATCAGAATCATCTGAAGTTGTAGATTTACCAGAACATCAAAATGTAGATGCCAATTTATCTGAAGTTGTCACACCTCAACTTCCCGATGAAAACTTCAAAAAAGGCATAGAAAATGCGACGAATGCTTCATTATTAGTTCAAAAGGCAAAATCTAAACCTGAATGGGAATTTGTGGCGACACAATGGCAAAATGCAATAGACTGTATGAAACAAGTACAACCCTCTGACTCAAATTATCAAGCCGCACAGGAAAGGGTTGTACAATATCAGAAAAACCTTGAATATGCGCGTTTAGTAGGAAGTCTGGCAGAATAACGAAAGATTTTATTTTTTTCCGTATATTTACGGAGATAAAAGCTGGATAGACTACTTTTAAAGTCACAATAATTAAGGCAAAAGTTCCGTGTAATTACTGATGCTTTTACTTTCGTCCTTTGCTATCTTTGAGTTAGAGACTGAAAAGAAACAGCTAGTCATTATTTTAGTATTTTCAGCCATTTAATAAATAACCTCTACTCAACTCAACACCTCGTTTTAGGAGTGCTACTACTATGAGTTCGTTAAAAGATGCAACACAAGGAAATCCAAATGATCAGATAGGTAATCAACCGATATGGTTGCCTTTTGTTAGAGCCTTTATTCTTCTTCAAATCAACATTCCTGGCTTATTCTTAATCTCATTTTTTGGCTTAGGATCAATTACTTTACTCACAACTGAAAATCCACTATCTTCATTACTATTTTTGGGGACGCTAATTATATTCTCGGCGATATCAGTTTTTTCAATCTTCTACTTTATCACCCGACTCTTATTTGGAAAATGGATACCCAGATGGAGTAGTTTTTGGGAAGGATCTTATGCACTCTTTGTTATGATTGTATCTTCTCTAATGAGCTTCATTGGAATCTTGATTCAGGGGCAAATCATGTGTTCTTTCTTTTTTGATACAGCATATTCATCAGGATTTTGTGTAGGTTCTTATCTGGGATACTTAGCCTTTAAGATGTTACAAAATCCCGCTCAACCTGCTTCATTTGTAGCAATTAGCGTTTGGTTTATTAGTGCTACAATTCTTTATAGAATTGAATATGAAGTCCGCAGAATAATTCATCCCAAGACACTTTCAAGACTGATATTTATGAGCTTAATTATTGGATTTATTTCTTCAGGAATTATTACGTTTCAGGGTGAAGATGTTCAATATTTATCAGATTCTTCTTTAGCGTCTGAGATCTCCTCATCTGAAGATGAATCTTCAACACTAGAAGAAGAATATTCTGATCTATGGGACACAATTGCTGAACATGATGCTAGTTACGATGATGTATACGATGATGTAGAATATGACACTTTTAATGATGCGTTGAACGCAGGAATGGAAGCTGCAATGTTAGCACAAACCGCAAAATCTTCTCAAGAATGGAACAAAGTTAGCGAAATTTGGAAAGAAGCCATTGAACTGTTAGAAGATGTTCCCGAGTCTAGTCCAAACTTAGAAATTGCTCAAAATAAAATAGAAGAATATCAAAAAAATCTCAACTACAGTCAACAACAAGCCAATCAAAACGCACAATATGAAGCGTTAATTCCCCCTGACTTAAACTTCAAAAAAGGTTTAGAAGAAGCCAGTAGTGCTGCATTTTTTGTACAGACAGCAAAATCTAAACCTGAATGGGAATTTGTCGCGACACAATGGCAAAATGCAATCGTTTATATGAAACAAGTACAACCCTCTGACACCAATTACAAAGCTGCACAGGAACGGGTTGTACAATATCAGAAAAATCTCGAATATGCGCGTTTAGCAGGGAGTCAAGCTAAAGAATAACTGATACCATTTCTCTTTAATAGTGCAACTCACTCCCTCGTTACCCCCATTTTTAAGGGAATCCCCCCGGCTTCGCCACCCCCCCACCCCCCTTTTTAAGGGGGGATCAAGGGGGGATTAAAGGGGGGCTAGGGGGGATCTAAGGGGGGGAACAATTAGATGCAACTTCATAGAGAATTGGTATGAGATTTTCCCTTAGTCTAAACTGAGAACTTCAAACTCAATTTGACTCCAAATCATTTGGTTATCCAGTGCAGATAATACCTTGTTATTCGCCGCAGGAGACTGCAAACAGCGACAGGCTAACTGGGCAACATCTGCGCGATGAATGGTTCCAGAAACGCTATAATTTTCAGTTAAAATACCGTTTCCTGTGGCGGGTTCAGATTTTAATCCACCGGGACGAATTATGGTATAATTCAGACCACTATCGATTAAATGTTGTTCGGCTTTTTCCTTTTCTATTAACACGGCGCCCAGGGTTTCTAAAGCTTGAGGCGGTAAAGCCACTCGACTGTTACCCGAACCGATAGAAGAAACCAAAATAAACTTTTCAACGCCTGCTTGAACCGCCGCATCAATTAAGTTTTTATTCCCTAAATAGTCAGCCCTTTCACCATCTTTCGGTAAGCCACCAATGGTACTAATAACAGCAGAAATAGGGGAACCTGACATCGCTTGTTTAACGGCTTCGGCGTCTAATGCGTCTCCCATTACCACTTCTATTCCCATCGCTTTTAACTCGGCTTGAGTGTCAGGCGAGCGCAATAAAGCCTTGACCATTTTACCTTGTTCGCGTAAATATTTAGCAATTTCTCGCCCCACACCTCGACTAGCGCCTGCGAGGAAAATAAAAGATTCAGAATTCATTTTTAAAACTCCAATTAACTGATATGAGAAGGCTTTTTGATCCCCCTAAATCCCCTAAATCCCCCTCCCGTCCCCCTTAATCCCCCCTTGATCCCCCCTTAGAAAGGCAGGGCTGTTTCATTCTCGGTTCAAAAATGCGATCGCCAAATCTTAAAAGCCTTTCTCTGTAAAGAAAAGGAGGATTATTTCAACAGTTTTGATATTTTCTGTTTAAATAGAGCCTAAAACTTGCCCCCCATCAAAGGTTTAGCGATCGCCAAATTTTAGAACGAAACGGCCCTGCCCTTAAAAAGGGGGGTGGGGGGGTGAGGAGAGGGGAGTAAGGAGAAAGGAGTCAAAAAGATTACAATCGATGTAGAATTGCCATAGACTAATCTCTGCTTTTTCAGCAATTTTATTCAATCCAAAAACACTCAAAAGGAACACAAAACATGACTTCTACACTCTACGCTTTACTCATCGGAAATGACTGCTATCTTCCCAACACATTACCCGATGGCAGTACCTTTAAAAGTTTAAGAGGTTGCGTTCGAGATATTACCTTAGTTGAGGAATATCTGAAAAAGAGTTACAACCTCAAAGACGAGCATTTATTAAAATTAACCTCTACAAATGATCCAAATAATCCCAAGCAACCGTTAGAAGATCCGAGCCTATGGCCAAGTTATAAAAACATGGTCGCCAAATTCCAACAAATCACAGAAATAGCTCAACCCAATGACCGAGTTTATATTCATTATTCGGGTCATGGCGGACGTACATCGACAAATTATCCTGATTTAAAAGGCGATGATGGAGTTGATGAAACCTTAGTTCCGAATGATTTGGGTACAAATGATGGGCAACATTTGCGGGATTTAGAGTTAGCTCAATTGCTGCAAAATATGGTCGAAAAAGGATTAATTGTTACCGTTGTATTGGATAGTTGTCATTCGGGGGGAGCAAGCCGAGATGAAGAAAAAAACGGTTATTATATTCGGGGTTTAAATATTATTGACACTACTCCCCGACCAACAGAAAGTTTAGTTGCTTCTCCCGAAAAATTAATGCAAACTTGGGATAAATTAACAGAAGGAAAACGCAACGTTACAGCCGCAGGTTTGTTACCTCAACCTAAAGGTTATACGCTGTTAGCAGCTTGTCAGGATAATGAATCTGCTTACGAGACAACTTTTGAAGGTCAACGTCACGGAGCGATGACCTATTGGCTGATTAATTCCCTCAAAAAATTGGGTTCACAAATCACCTATCAATCCCTTCACAATCGCTTACTCGCTAATATTAACAGCGATAATAATAAGCAAACCCCGATGTTACATGGTGAAGGCGATCGCTTATTTTTAAGCAGTGAGGGAACATCCTATCAATTAGCAGTTCCAGTGATGGATATCGATGCAGCTAAAAACAGAGTTCAGTTGCAAGTTGGGGAAGCAACGGGTGTGTCTAAAGGTTCAGAATTTGTGATTTATTCACCCGGAATTAGCGATTTTAGTCAAACGGATAAACGAGTCGCAGTTGTTAAACTCACCGAAGTCGGTGCGGTCGATTCTTGGGCAGAAATTAAACAATTTATCGGAGAAAATACATTTGAAAACATCGAAAAAGGGGCGAACACATTACTTTTACATCCTGGTGTTAAACTGGTTAAAAAAGTACGTTTGTTATCGGAAATACCCGCATTATCTAAACTCAAAAATGTTGAGTTAACCGATCCATCAAATGCCGATAGAAGTGTACCAACTGTTAAACCCAGTAACCCGATTGAGTTTGTATCCGGCGATCAAGCTGGCGATGACTTTGCCTATCAAGTTCGTATTAATGAAAGCGGCGAGTATGAAATCCTCAATAAAGTGGGAGAACCGATTCCCAACATTCAACCTGCTTTAAAAGTCGATGAACCCCAAGCCGCAGAAACTCTAATTAAACGTTTAGTTCATCTGACAAAATATCAGACAATTTTGCAGCTTGACAACAACGATCCAGCATCAGCTTTAGCCGGAAAAATTAAAGTCGAATTGTGTAAAGCAGGAGAAGGACGCGAACTTATACCTTTCGATGAACAGGGTCATATTCCCACTGTTGATGTCGATGAGTTAGTCTATCTTCGCATTCGCAATAAGTCTTCTCAAACTCTGAATATTACTGTACTTGCAATTCAGCCAGATTGGAGTATTGCTCAACTTCATCCGAAAAAAGTCAACTATGAAATTTTAGAACCCGGACAAAAACTTGAACCTGATATTCGTTTTAACGCAAGCCTTCCAGAAGGTTATACAGAAGGGGATGACATTCTTAAAGTCTTTGCAACAGTCACAGGAACGAGTTTTGATTGGTTAAAATTACCCGCCTTAGATAAACCCCCAGGTTCACCTGTAAACAGAGCAGCGAGTAATCCTCTTGAAGAATTATTCTCGGCGATCGCAGATGAAAATCCCGATCCTAAGAATGTAACTCGTGCAGTTTTTGCGAGTGATGAATGGACAACTGAACAGGTTAAATTGGTAGTTAAAGAAAGTCTCTAATTTCCCTCAAAATATCCCCCCAAACGCCCTTTTATCCCCCTGGCCATCAAAAGGGGGAGGTTAGGCCATTTCAGTCCCCGATTATTGGCCCCCAGTCAAGAAGGTTTGGGGGGTTCATGGCCAATTTCGGATCAAGTTAATATGTCGCATATTTGTGTGACTTTACCGTTGGAATTAATTTGAAGATACTTAAAGTATTAGCTAGATTAGAGTCCCCGTTTAATTAGGAATTAAGTTTGTGATCAGGTATCTATGAGCGAACAACCCATTTTCAACCCACGACTCAATATTGATGCTCAGACCATAGAAAACTCTCCAAATGGTCAAGCTGGACGGGATCTCTTTCAGACTGTAACGGTCTATGAAAGTTTGAGTTTTGAAGGTTTATTTCGTCGAGAAGTCAAACCCCCAACCCAACAAGAATATCGCTTCCGACAAAAACTGCTCAACCAAGTTAAAGAGTTTTGGGTAGAGAATGTCTTAGAACGGTCATTGCATAATCTAGCGATAATTGAACTCGGACTGGAAGAACGACCAGATTTGGTAGAGCGTCCTTTTAGTAATGTTCAAATCTCCCCAGATGAGTCCAAACAATCTTTATCTATACATCGAGGAATCACCACTGCATTTAATCGGATGGGAGAAGGGCGAACGCTGCTGATTTTGGGTGAACCCGGCGCCGGAAAAACAACGGTATTGTTGAAATTAACGCGGGATTTAATTGATCGAACTTCGGACAATTTGAATCGACCCATACCTGTGGTTTTTAACTTATCTTCTTGGGCAAAAAAACAGCAAAAAATCGCCGATTGGTTGGTGGATGAACTTCAGAGCAACTATGGCGTTTCTAAGTCTCTGGGTAAAGCATGGGTAAAAGATCAACAATTGTTACTTCTACTGGATGGTTTGGATGAGGTGCGAGCCAAACATCGAGAAGCTTGTGTAGAAGCCATCAACCAATTTCTGAATCTGAAAGAGTATGGACTAACGGAGATGGTGGTTTGTAGTCGAATTAAAGACTATCAAGCCCTCTCAAATCGTCTACAAGTGCGGGGTGCTATCTGCGTTCAACCTTTAACCTCAGAACAAATTAACCAATATTTAGACCAAGCGGGGGAACAACTTCAGGGAGTCAAAACCCTATTGCAACAAGATACAGCGATGCAGGAGATGATGAAATCTCCCCTGACTCTCAGTATTGTCAGCATGGCTTACAAAGATATCTCTGTTGAAAATTTACAGCAATTCGGTTCCACTGAAGAACGTCGTCGCCATCTTTTTGAAACTTATATTAAGCGAATGTTTCAGCGTCATGGACGTGCTATGAGGATGAAATATACGCGAGAAAAAACCAAACATTGGATTACTTGGTTAGCGACTCGGATGGTACAAGAGTCTCAAACGGTATTTCTCATCGAAAAAATACAACCTACTTGGCTAGAAAAAAAGGGTGAACGCATCTTGTATCGGATTGTTAGTGTATTGGCTTCAGGGCTGATTTTAGGGCTGATTTTAGGGCTGATTTTAGGGCTGATTTTAGGGCTGATTGCAAGGGAGTTTTTCGAGCTGACTGATGAACACGCGGTTGTCGGGCTGATTTTAGGGCTGATTATAGGGCCGATTATAGCGCCGATTTTAGGGCCGATTTTAGGGCTGATTGTCGCGCTGGCTGGAGGGGAAATTAAACCTATTGAAAGCTTAACATGGTCGGCTCAAGAATTCAAAAAAACTCTAAAAAAAATGCCGGCTTTACTGTGGATCTTAGGGCTGATTTTAGGGCTGATTTTAGGGGTGATTGAAGGCACGTGGGTAGGATGTATTGTCGGGCTGTTTGGAGTGCTGTTTGTCGGCATATTTTATGCTTTTATTCAAGGATTAAAAGGCCCAGAAATAGAGGTCAAAAAAATCCCGAATCAAGGAATTAAAAAATCAATACTTAACGCTATAATTTTGGGGATAATTATACCTATCGTGGCAGGACTGATAGGATCATTAGGTCTGAACTTCATAGCGGGGATTAATGGCCACAATAATGATATATTCCGTTCTTTTTTATTACTGACTATATCATTTTGTTTAATTATTGGCTTATCTTTCGGTGGTGGATATGCTGTCATCCAACACTTAACTTTACGTTCAATGCTTTACATAAAAGGCTTTGCACCCTGGAATTATGCTCGTTTTCTGGACTACGCGACAGAACTAATATTCCTGCAAAAAGTTGGGGGCGGTTACATCTTTATTCACCGGATGTTACTCGAACATTTTGCCCAAGTTGAACCGGAACAAGTTCCAGAAAGTTCGGTGAAAGTTTCTCAGTCGATAGACCTTATGAATGCGTCCACTACACAAGAATTAAATCCGGTTAATTCAGAAGAACTTGAGACTTTAAAAACCGTTGAAGCGTTAGAACCCGAATCAGTCTCTCATAAAGTTTGTGGAAATTGCCAACATGAAAATCTACCTCACTTTAACTTTTGTTCAAAGTGTGGAACCGCACTAAATTCCTAGAAAATTTAGAACTAAACTCGTTACATCAATTCTTTATGAAGCTGCATCTAATTGATCCCCCCCAACCCCCCTTGATCCCCCCTTGATCCCCCCTTAATCCCCCCTTGATCCCCCCTTAAAAAGGGGGGGTGGGGGGTAAGGCGAGGGGAGGACTTTTAAGTTTATTAAATATCTAAAGCTATTCATTACTCCCCATTCCAAATAAAAAACTTTTTTCCTTTTCCCTCTCCTAACCCCCCTTTCAAAGGGGGCAGGGGGGATAGAGAGGGCGTTGCGGTGAGGTAGGGAAGGGGGTTGGGGGGTTAGGTTCTACAATTTCTGGTCGAGAATGAAACAGCCCTGGGAGCCTTAAAAAGGGGGAGATAAAGGGGGATAAGGAGATACGGCTGACGGCACACTACGCGAACGTCAAAAGTTGCATGATTAGAAAGAAATGGTATTACATTAAGGAGATTCAACCATGAAGAAAATACTGATTTTATTATCCAATCCCAAAAATTCGGTTCAGTTACGTTTAGGAGAAGAAACACGCGAAATCAAAGAAGCATTGAAACAGTCCAAAAATCGAGAACAATTTCAAGTTGAGAGTGAGTCAGCCGTTCGGGTGAAAGACTTGCGACGAGCATTATTAGAATATGAACCTGCAATTGTTCACTTTTCGGGTCATGGTTCTGGGAGTGACGGACTGATATTAGAAAATGATTCGGGAGAAACTCAACTCGTGAGTAGTGAGGCTTTAGCCAAGCTGTTTAAACAGTTTCAACAAGAAGTTCAATGTGTTGTTCTCAATGCTTGCTACAGCGAAGAACAAGCCCAAGCCATCCATGAATATATTGACTGTGTTGTAGGGATGAATAAAGCCGTTGGAGATGTTGCAGCGATTAACTTTTCGACGGCGTTTTATGAAGCTTTGGGCGCCGGAAAAACCTATGATAAATGTTTCAACTTTGCTTGCAATGCTATTGATTTAGAAGGAATACCGGAGTCGGATACTCCACAAATTCGCTATCGTCCTCGACATTATATTTCTGATATTCAGGAAACTCAGCAAGCAAAAAACACAGATGATTCATCTTCTCAACCTGGCTTTAAACCTGCCATCAATATTAATGGTAATCTTTCCAACAGTCCAGTAGGTCAAGCCGGACGCGACCAGACTCAAACCTCTGATCAATCTCAATCTTTTGGTGATGTTAGTTTTAGGGGAACGGGTAATAATTTTAACCCATTTAATCGTGTGCATGGTAACGTTAATATTGACCAAAGTAAAACTGAAACTATCGGGGGAAATTCTGAATTACAAGCGGCATTAAATGAACTGAAAAAACTTAAACAGGAAATTGGTTCAACAAATTCTCTCAGTGTTCTTCAGAAAAAACAAGCCGAGATTCCTGTTGAAATACTCGAAACTGAATTAAAGAAACCCCAACCCAATAAAAGCTTAATTGATGAAGCAGTTGAAGCACTCAAAAAAGGATTAGAAGGGGTAGAAACGCTTGCTGGGCCTGTGATGAAAGTTGCAGCAATTTTAGCGAAAGTGTGGGTTTAATCGAGCCTGAACAAATATTAAACCATCTGTTGTTGTCTATTAATATCATTGCCAGGGGGGACGGAAACAGTCATAATTTTAGTTGCTCCAGTTGCCCCCTGTGGTAATCTTGGTTATAACGGTTAAAGTATGAGATGGTGTCTGCTCGTTTAACGCTTCTTTCAAGAGGTTAACTTATTTTCACCGCCTCGCAATGACAGGGTTATTCATTTTCTCAGCCTAAAAAAACAGACTCGCTAATAAGATTATGACTGAAGAAGAAGCCAAGAAAAACCTACCCTACTCTCAAAGCCAAACTGCCGGAAACGTAGAATTTTCTGGCAATGAAAACGCCATGAATTTGCTGAATTCGGCGAACGATGTCAGCATCAATCAATCTCGAACGATTATTTACAATTATTATTATGAAAAACGCACCGTTACCACATCCACCGAAGATGATATCGATGATAATTTAATCTGTCCCTATCAAGGTTTATATCATTTTAGTTACGAGAATTCAGAATATTTCTTTGGGCGGGAAGTCTTTGTCGAAGAACTCTTTGAATATACCGAAACCCGCAATTTTATTCCGGTGTTGGGTGCGTCGGGGAGCGGTAAATCTTCGGTAATTTTAGCGGGATTAGTGCCGAAATTGGTTCAAGCTGGACGCTGGCAATTTACCCATTTTAGACCGGGAAATGACCCTTTTAATGCACTCGCACAAGCGTTAGTTCCGCTCTATGAACCGAATTTGAATAAAACAGAACTCATTGCACAAGCGCGTCAATTAGCGGGATATTTTAAAAACAATACTGTTTTATTATCCGATGTTTTTGCAACAATACAACAGAATAATCCTCAAAATCGGACTTTATTAATAGCCGACCAATTTGAGGAACTTTACACCCTTTGTCCCGACGAAAAAATCCGTCGTCAATTTCTAGATACACTGTTAAACACTTTTAAAACTTTCGCCGAACAATCTTCTTTATCAACGGTGTTAGTTGCCACCATGCGGGCGGATTTTCTCGGAAATGCGCTGTCTTATCGGCCCTTAGTAGATGTGTTGAAAAATGCTAATATTATGTTGGGGCCGATGAATGAAAATGAACTGCGAGATGTGATTGAAAAACCCGCGCAAAAATTGGGGGTGAGTTTTGAACACGGACTGGTTGAACGCATTCTCGATGATGTCGAGCAACAACCGGGTAATTTACCGTTGTTAGAATTTGCTTTAACTGAACTTTGGAAAAAACGCCAAGGTAAACAATTAACCCATAAAGCCTACGAAGAAATCGGAGAAGTTTCCGGCGCCTTAACGGGTTATGCTGATGAGAAATTTAGTAAACTTAAACCCGAAGAAAAAGAACGAGTACGCCGAATTTTTCTTCAGTTGGTGCAACCGGGGGCGGGAAGGGAAGACACCCGCAGAGTCGCGACTCAGGCCGATTTCAACGAGAGCAATTGGGATTTGGTCAAACAATTAGCTGATGCGCGGTTAGTTGTCACCAGTCGTACAGAAAAGAATTCCGAACAAGAAACCGAAACCGTTGAAGTCGTCCATGAAGCATTAATTAGAAATTGGGGGCAACTGAGGAAATGGATGGAAGTAGACCGAGAATTTAGAACCTGGCAAGAACAACTGCGATCGGCAAAGAAACAATGGGAAGAAAACCATCGAGATCAAGGTTCTTTGTTACGAGGATCGGCTCTACTAAAAGCAGAAGAAAAACTGCAAGAGCGTCCCGAAGATTTAGAAGCTGAGAAACTTTTTATTCAGGAGAGTATTCAAGATCGCGATCGCCTCCAACTACAGGAGGAAGAACGAAAAGAGCAATTAGCCAAAGCACAGAAAGAAGCTCTAGAAGCATCGCAAGCCAGGGAAGCACAACAAAAACAAGCCAACAAAAAGCTGCGGATAGGAGCAATATTTCTCAGTGTTGTAACAGTGGCCGCGATCGCTGCTGCTGTAGGGGCCTGGTATCAGACAAAACAAGCCCAGAATCAGACAATACAAGCACAACTGAATCTAGCAAATTCTCTCGGTCAAACTTCTAAGGCTCAATTGACTGAAGGAAAGGATTTAGAGGCTTTTTTGGAGGCCATTCGGGCCGGGAAAATCTTGCAAAAATACCGAGCCAAAGACCCACAGGTGTTGGGTGCTTTAATCGGTAATGTTTATGAAGGCCGGGAGCGGAACCGTTTGCTAGGACACCAGAACTGGGTCCAAAGCGTCAGTATCAGCAAGGATGGCAAAACCATTGTTTCTGGCAGTTATGACAACACCATCAAAGTCTGGAATAGAGAAACCGGAGCATTAATCCGCACTCTCACCGGACACGATAGCTGGGTCTTGAGCGTCAGCATCAGCAACGATAGCAAAACCATTGTTTCTGGCAGTGCTGACAACACCATCAAAGTCTGGAATCTGGAGACACCCGACGCCGAACCCCTCACTCTCACCGGACACAATCGCCAGGTCAATAGCGTCAGCATCAGCAACGATAGCAAAACCGTAGTTTCTGGTAGTGCTGACAACACCATCAAAGTCTGGAATCTTGAAACCGGAGCATTAATCCGCACTCTCACCGGACACAATGGCCCGGTCAATAGCGTCAGCATCAGCAACGATAGCAAAACCATTGTTTCTGGCAGTGATGACAACACCATCAAAGTCTGGAATCTCCAAACCGGAGCATTAATCCGCACTCTCACCGGACACGATAGCTGGGTCAGAAGCGTCAGCATCAGCAACGATAGCAAAACCATTGTTTCTGGCAATGCTGACAGCACCATCAAAGTCTGGAATCTGGAAACCGGAAAAGAAATCAGCACTCTCAAAGGACACAAGGGCCAGGTCTGGAGCGTCAGCATCAGCAACGATAGCAAAACCATTGTTTCTGGGAGTGAAGACAGCACCATCAAAGTCTGGAATCTCGAGACACCCGACGCCGAACCCCTCACTCTCAAAGGACACGATAACCATGTCTGGAGCGTCAGCATCAGCAACGATGGCACCATTGTTTCTTGCAGTGGTGACAACACCATCAAAGTTTGGAATCTCCAAACCGGAGAAGAAATCCGCACTCTCACCGGACACGGTGGCAAGGTCAATAGCGTCAGCATCAGCAACGATAGCAAAACCATTGTTTCTGGCAGTGAAGACAGCACCATCAAAGTTTGGAATCTTGAAACCAGAGAAGAAATCCGCACTCTCACCGGACACGGTGGCCCGGTCAGAAGCGTCAGCATCAGCAACGATAGCAAAACCATTGTTTCTGGCAGTGATGACAACACCATCAAAGTCTGGAATCTCGAGACACCCGACGCCGAACCCCTCACTCTCAAAGGACACAATGGCCAGGTCAATAGCGTCAGCATCAGCAACGATAGCAAAACCATTGTTTCTGGCAGTGGTGACAACACCATCAAAGTCTGGAATCTCGAGACACCCGACGCCGAACCCCTCACTCTCAAAGGACACAATGGCTCGGTCAATAGCGTCAGCATCAGCAACGATAGCAAAACCATTGTTTCTGGCAGTGATGACAACACCATCAAAGTCTGGAATCTCGAGACACCCGACGCCGAACCCCTCACTCTCCCTGGACACAATGGCCAGGTCTGGAGCGTCAGCATCAGCAACGATAGCAAAACCATTGTTTCTGGCGGTGCAGACTACAACATCAAAGTCTGGAATCTGGAAACCGGAGAATTAATCCGCACTCTCACCGGACACCGTTACTGGGTCAGAAGCGTCAGCATCAGCAACGATAGCAAAACCATTGTTTCTGGCAGTAATGACAACGACTACAACAACATCAAAGTCTGGAATCTGGAAACCGGAGAATTAATCCGCACTCTCAAAGGACACCAGCACTGGGTCAATAGCGTCAGTATCAGCAACGATGGCACCATTGTTTCTGGGAGTGATGACTACACCATCAAAGTCTGGGATATAGACTTTGACTCGTTAATGGAGCGTAATTGCGATTGGGTGAAAAATTATTTGCAGCATAATGCTCCAGAGAAGGATAAAGGGTTGTGTGAGGGTGTCGGGAGCTTTTAGAAGTCTGAAGTCACCAAGTCTGAAGTTAGGAAAAATGGGAACGATAACGGAAGTTCCGTTCTGAGTTAAAACGATATCAATCCAGATAAAATCCTCAATTATGTCTACTCAAAATTCTTCGTTCTACGCTTTACTCATGGGGATTAACTATTATTCCCAAAACCGTTTATCGGATGGTTCATCCTACAAAAGTTTGAAAGGATGTGTTCGGGATATTAACCAAGTCGAAGACTTTCTCAAAAAATTACCCACCCGTCCGAACAAAATTGTTAAACTGACTGCATCCAACCCAGAAAACAACTCACCCGTTGAACCTCCCGAACAATTACCCACTTACAAAAATATTATCAAATCCTTTCAACATATTACTCAAATCGCTAAACCTGGCGATCGCATTTACATTCACTATTCGGGACATGGCGGACGCGCAAAAACCATCTATCCTGAATATAAAGGAGAATCTGGACAAGATGAAACCCTCGTTCCGACTGATATTGGTAGCGAAAACGGACGCTATTTGCGAGATTTAGAATTTGCCTATTTATTACAACAAATGGTCGATAAAAAGTTACAGGTTACTGTTGTTTTAGATAGTTGTCATTCGGGTGGTGCTGTTCGAGGTGGAGAAGATGAAAATGTTCGGGGTTCAGGCGTTGTTGATAACACAGTTCGTCCTCAAGACAGCCTCGTTGCTTCTTCGGAAGAAATAATAAAAAATTGGCAAAATATTACTGGAAAAACCAGCGATCCAGCCGGAAATCGTACAGGGACTTTGTTAGCAAAGGTTAAAGGTTATGTATTGTTAGCAGCTTGTCAACATTATGAAGCTGCTTATGAATATGCCTTTGACGGAAAAGAACGGAATGGGGTTTTAACTCATTGGCTATTGAAAACATTAACGCCAGACCCCTCTAAACTGATGATTACCTACCAAATGTTACAGGATTATATCAAGCCTAACATTAACAAGCTATTCCGTCAGCAAACTCCCATGTTAATTGGTGAAGGCGATCGCTTAATTTTTGGATGGGAGTCTATTCCGAGTGAATATACCGCCAATGTGACTGATATTAAAATAGGAAAAAAACAACGAATTGAATTAAATGTTGGTGAACTTCAAGGTTTAGAAAGAGGGGCTGAATTTACTCTTTATCCCTTTGGAACAACAGCCTTTTCAACAAAACAACAGTTAGCTTTAATTAAACTGGTGGAAGTTGAAGGATCGACTTCTTGGGGAGAAGTTCAGACGGTTTTTTCCGAACAACCGATTAAAGTGGGTGATTTAGCAATGTTGACTTTAGTTTCCTCTAATTTAATTCGTAAAGTTTACCTACTAGAAAATGATACCTTACCGAAGGAAATTAATCAACGGGCTGCTTTACAAAAAATCGAAAGTTCAACTCGAATTTTTAAGAATGCTTGGATTGAGTTTGTTGATGAGGTTGAAAAAGCTGATTATTTGGTTCGGGTGGCAATTTTAGATGCAGAAAAAGCCGAACAATATCAAGCGAAAGTGAACGATGTTATTTATGAAGTTTGCGATCGCACTCAAACGCCTATTATTTTAAGACCCGCGTTGAAAGTTAATGAAATTACGTTGGCTTCTCCCCTCATTCAACGCCTGGTTCATTTGGCTAAATATCAAGCGGTTTACAACCTAAAAAACCATGATCCTCGTTCAGAGATGCTGAAGAAAATCGCCGTTCGTCTAACAACGAAACCCGACCAAAATCAAGAATTAAACGCCGGAGAAAATCCCACTGAAATCACGATAACTGAAAATCAAACCTATTCGTTAGAAATTCAAAATCACTATTCACAACCTGTTTATGTCGCTGTGTTCAATTTACAGCAAAATTGGGCAATTTCTTCTGTTTTACCAGAAACTCCCGGACGGGGGATAGTTATATCCCTTGAACCCAAACAAAAAGAAACAATTCCTTTACCAAATCTTGAGAAAAAAGAAAATTGGCAGAATATTTATAAAGTTTGTGTTAGTGTTGATGATACTAACTTTCGGTTCTTGGAATTACCTCCTCTCGCTCAACAGAAACAACCTGTACGAGATAACCCTAAAAATTTCCTAGAACAACTGTTACAAGAAATGACCGCAGAACAACCGCCCGATCGCAATGTAACCCCAGCACCGTTACCCAGTTCAAAGTGGACAGTTGTTCAATTTACCGTTAATTAAAATTAGAACGAACAAACCCAATTGGGCAAAGCTTTTGACTCCTCAACACTCTGAATATTGCCCCCATAATTGGGGGTTTGGGGGCTAATCTAAATCATTTTTCTATCACTTTTTCCCAACTCGAACAAATGGTTTCCCCGACAGACTTGGCAATTTTTTGAACAATTAACGTTGAAACAATTGCCGCCACTGCGGGTGCTAACCCAAAATTTGCCACTAAAATAGGCGTAATCAAACTTGCAGCTTTTGTTGTGTTTTCCTTCATTGCCGTTTCAATGGTTTGCAACATTTCCCCCTGATCTCCGAAGGGATTTCCACACAACAAATCATAGGATTCTGCATTCAATTTTGTTAATAAACGTTCACCCATTGCCAACGCTTTATCCGCCATCGGCCCTCTCGGAACCCCTCCCCGACTGACTTCTTCTAAATCATCAATGGCACCGCGTTCATTCAAATTGTCTCCCAATTCTTGTATATACGTCCCCAATTTTATCTTGAGTTCGTCTTCGTCAAACTGTTGCAAATTCTCGATTAATTGATCAATATTTGACACGTTAATTTACCTCGTTATTGTGGATTTTAAATAAGTGGGATGGGGCGGGTTTATTGAAATTGTTTATTGGCTAAATCTATGGGAACCCACCCCTACTGTAAACTTATGGCTATTTCAAACTTCCTTTTCCCTTTCCTCGTAGGAGAGGGTAGCCAGAGGTACTGCATAAGCTCATCCTACAATTTACTATAAATTTGAGTGTGTATCGCCATATTTTACACTGCGGTTTGCACTCAATTGAGTTGAAATCTGGAAATTCCCTTGAAAAACTAGGTTGATGCGTGTATTTTTGAGAGAATCAATTAAATAACTCAGGGATGTATTTATGCCAAGACCTAACTATGGCCCCCAGTCCAAAAAACGGACAAAACGCCTTTTGGAAGTCTTGATCACCTACGCTAATGGAGAGTTAGAAAAATGCGATCGCTATGAGTCACAGATTCAGGTAAACTGGCAAACAGAGAAACAATTAGTTGTCCGTACAAAGGTAAGATATCTTGAAGCCTTGACAGCCGAAATAGGAACCGGAGAAAAGTTAAATGGTACCCAACTCAAAGAAAGCCTAAAAAGTCTCCAAGATTTTATCGAAATATTAGAAGATAATCGCTCTTCGACTCAAGGATCGGATAGCTGGCATTTTACTTTAAAATTGTGGCATCATCGACGGGATACTGCGGCAAATTTAGCAGAATTTGAGCAACAATGGGAACAACGCCGTTCACCCAAATCTAAGCAGTCAACGGGGGAAATCTCCTCAACACAATCTCCTGAAATCTTACCGAATCATAATATTACCATCAATAAAATTTCCCGTCAAGATTGGGGAGAAGCCCCAAATTGTGCCGAATTTTATGATCGGGAAACTGAACTTTCTACCCTGAAAAATTGGATTCTTGAACAACGCTGTCAGTTAGTCACAGTATTGGGAATGGGAGGAATGGGAAAAACCGCTCTTTCCGTGAAACTCGCCCAACAAATTCAAGGGGAATTTTCTGAATTAATTTGGCGAAGTCTCCGCAATGCACCGCCTCTAGAAAAATTGCTAACGGAGTTAATTCAATTCCTCTCTAATGAACAATTAACCCCTGTTGCAAAAACGGTTGATGAGCAAATTTCTACCTTAATCCAATGTCTCCAAAATTCAAGATTTTTAATCATTTTAGATAACGTTGAATCGATTCTCGACAGCAAGAAACGAGCGGGAAGTTATCGAGAAGGATATGAACGCTACGGACAACTGTTTAGAAGTATTGGAGAAACACAACATCAAAGTTGTTTGCTGTTAACCAGTCGAGAAAAACCCCGAGGAATTGGCTATCGAGAAGGCAATAATCAACCCATTCGTTCTTTGCAACTCGAAGGCTTAAAATCAGAGGCGGGTCAAGATATTTTTCGAGAAAAAGGCTTTGAAATTGCCGCAGAAGATGCTAATATTTTAATAGAATCCTACTCGGGAAATCCTCTCGCGTTAAAAATTGTATCGACCACAATCGCCGAACTGTTTGAGGGAGATGTTGCCCAGTTTTTAGCCGAAGGAACGGTTATTTTTGGGGATATTGCTGACTTACTGGATCAACAGTTTGCTCGGTTATCCTCTCTCGAACAACAGGTGATGTATTGGTTAGCCATTCATCAGGAATGGATGTCTTTATCTCAACTCAAACAAGGCTTATTAACCGCTATATCTCAACGAGACTTATTAGAAGCCCTAGAATCTTTGCAACAGCGATCGCTGATTGAAAAACAATCCGCCCAATTTACTCAGCAACCTGTTGTGATGGAGTATATCACCGCACAACTGATCGAGCAAGTATTTGAAGAAATCACCACCGGAGAAATCAATCTTTTTGACACCCATGCTTTAATAGAAGCCACCACCAAAGACTATTTAAGAACCGCTCAAATTCGCCTGATTCTCAAACCTCTCAGCGAAAAATTATTAACCCTATTTTCACATCCAGAAGCCGTCTATCAATGCTTAACCCAACTTTTAGATAAATTGCGATCGCGTTTCCCGCAAAAACGAGGATATGCAGCCGGAAATCTGCTTAATCTTCTGATAGAATTAAAATTACCCATTAACGATTTAGACTTTTCCAATTTAACCGTTTGGCAAGCCTATTTACAAGGGGTTAATTTACATCAAGTTAACTTTGATCACGCCGATCTCAATCAATGTGTATTCACCCAAACTGTTGGCGGTGTATTATCAATTGCCCTCAGTCCCAATGGTGAATTATTAGCCACAGGAATTGATGAAGATATCTTTTTTTGGCAAATAAATGAAGGACGACCTTTATCTATTTTACCCGGACATAAAGCTTGGGTAATGGCCGTTAGTTTTAGTCCTGATGGCAATATTCTCGCCAGTGGAAGCAATGACCAAACCGTGAGACTTTGGGATGTCAAAACAGGTCAATGTTTAAAGACATTACGAGGTCATAATAGTCGGGTGCAGTGTCTAGCATTTAGCGAAGATGGCAAACTGATCGCTAGTGGAAGTAATGATAAAACGGTTCGAGTTTGGGATGTAGAAACCGGAGAATGTCTACAGGTTTTACAAGGACACTACCGACGAATTTTAGCGATTACTTTTAATTTAAAACGGGGTATCATTATCAGTAGTAGCGAAGATGAAACCGTCAGATTTTGGGAAATAGCGACGGGAAACTGTGTTAATATTTTAGAAACACAAGTGAATTGGATGTCTTCAATGGCACTCAGTCCAGACGGTGAACTCTTAGTAACAGCCAGTGATGGAAATACGGTAAAATTTTGGGAGATAGAAACCGGAAAATGCACGAAAAATTTAGTCGGATATGAAGAACGAGTTTGGGCGGTGGCGTTTAGTCCAGATGGTGAAAAACTGGCAACCGGAAGCAATGATAATACGATAAAAATCTGGAATGTTTGCACAGGTGAATGTGTCAAAACCTTACAAGAACATCGTCATTTAGTCTGGTGGGTGGGGTTTAGTCTAGATAATCAAACCTTAGTCAGTGTCAGTCAAGATCAAAGTGTTAAATTTTGGCACTTTGCTTCAGGTCAATGTTTAAAAACCTTAGATGCTTATAGTAATTGGGTGTCGTTTGTTATCTTTAGTCCTGATGGTAAAATATTAGTCAGTTGTAGTGAAGATCGTTTAGTCAGACTGTGGAATATTAACACCAAAACCTGCGAAAAAACCTTAATAGGTCATACCAATATTGTCTCCTCAGCCGCCTTTCATCCCAACGGAAACCTATTAGCAACCGCCAGCGATGATAGTACCGTTAAACTCTGGGATGTGACAACGGGAGAATGTCTAAAAACCCTTTGGGGTCACGAGAGTTGGGTGCATTCGGTGAGTTTTAGTTGTCAGGGTTTGTTGGCGACGGGAAGCCGCGATAAAACAATAAAAATTTGGGATATTGAAACCGGAGAATGTTTGCAAACTTTAGCCGGACATTGGCATCGGGTAAAGTCGGTAGCGTTTAGTTTTTGTGGTAAAATATTGGCGAGTGGAAGTGATGATCAAACCCTAAAAATTTGGGATGTAGAAAAGGGAATTTGTTTACAAACCTTGTCCGAACATACCGACTGGGTGTTATGCGTGGCGTTTAGTCCTTGTGGTAAAATATTGGCGAGTGCAGGAGGCGATCGCACTGTTAAACTGTGGGAAGTTGAAACGGGAAAATGTGTGCTGACTTTAACAGGACATCGCCAGCGAGTGCGGTCAGTCGCGTTTAATAATGATGGCAGTCAAATTGTTAGTAGCAGCGATGATCATACGGTGAAAGTGTGGAATTTGCAAACGGGAAACTGTGTTTATACCTGTCACGAACATCGTCAAACGGTTTGGTCTGTGGCTTGTTGTCCTGATGGAAAAACCTTTGTCAGTGGCGGTGATGATCAAACGATTAAATTGTGGGAAATGAAAACCGGGAAATGTTTAGGTACAATGATTTTAGCACGTCCCTATGAAGGAATGAAAATGACGGGGGCAATCGGTTTAACTTCCGCCCAAAAAGTAGCATTAAAAGCGTTAGGAGCAGTGGAAGAGTGATAGTTTAAAATACTCAGGAAATACTACTTATCTCCCACCGTTCAATCTGGTTTTTCAATGTATATAACCCCTGAAATATAAAGTTTGTTATCAATCAGGTTTATGCTTAACAGTATTCATAGTACAATACTAAAAGTTTTTGTTTTATGGGGTGCTATTTTAAGATGAACGAAGAAAAAAAGTCGGTTCCAGAAGATCAAAATATAGAAGAAACTTCTCAATCTCGGGGCGATCCTGGACGCGACAGAGGCCCAACCAAACCAACACCTGAACCCCTTGAAAATCAGGGGAAAGTAGACAGAGGCGAAACCAAACCAACACCTGAAAACCTTGAAAATCCTGCTAAGGTAGATAGAGACTCAACGTCAATTGAAGAGATTGAACCTGAAAATCCCGGTAAAGACAGAGACCCGAGTTGATTATTTTGTAGAATTTTATAATTGAGAGGGGTGAGGTAAATTTTACAGGAATTATTTGAAAATGGCTAACCCAACAACTTCTCCCTCTCAACAACAATCTACTGATAATATTGAGGAATTCCCGAACTGGCAAGACGAAGTACAAGCTCCCGATCTGAGCCATATTATTACAGAAGATGATACTCCGATGGATAATATCTTTTCGGAAAAGCAACAACGATTGTTAGTGAGCAGTATTTATAGTTCTTTTTCTCCGGGAATTCCTTTTCTGGCGACTGCAAATATGGATCTCTTTACACCTATTGTTTCTCCTGAACGACAGCATCAATATTTTCGCTTTATAACACAACCAGGCTTGTGCGATCCAGAAATTGAAGTTCTGAAAACTTGGGCTGATGGGTTTACTGATCGAGATGGGAAGTTCGTGAAGGAATTTCAAACAACATTCAATTCATCATTTTGGGAATTATACCTCTTCGCTTGCTTCAAAAAACTTGGATTTACTGTCAACCTATCCTACGAAACTCCTGATTTTGTGATGACATCTCCCCATGGAGAAATCATTGCTGAGGCAGTTACAACAAACAATCCTAAAGGGTTTCGCCCCGAGTGGGATCAGGATTTGCGTCAGCTAGATAAAATCAGCATGGAGGATATTTTACGGTTATCTACTCTTCGGTTGTTGCAGGCTATTACTGATAAACACAAGAAATTTATCAAAACCTATTCAAAACTTCCTCATGTTCAAAATAAACCATTTGTTATATGCGTCAGTCCATTTGAACAGCCCTTTTTCTTTCTTCAAGATTCTATAGCTATTATTCGAGTTCTTTATGGATTTGATCAGCTCCTGATTCTTCCAGGTTCTCAAGATGGAGAAATGCTGATTGTAGGTGAATCTAGAAGCTATCGAGTTCAGAAGAAACCTGGAGTTGACATTCCTTTAGGATTATTTACTAATTCTGATATGGCTGATGTGAGTGCCGTATTCTTTAATAATCGAGCAGCTTTCTGCAAAGTTCGCGCTCTTGCTGGATCTGGGAAATATCCTGTGATCTTTTATGGTTCTAGAGCTATTAAATCAGAAACTGAAACAGGAGTACAGCGTTTCGTTACTGAAAAGCCAGATTATCAAGAGACATTACTTGATGGTTTTCATGTTCTCCTAAATCCATTTGCAAAGAACCCTTTAGATATAGAGGTTTTTAAAGATCGAGAAATTGCAATTCACAACTACGATATTAAAACAGAAAGTTATCGCCCCAAAATCCCAAATAATTTTTTATATCAACGGGCTTGCATTACTATATCCCCCAAGACTGAAGAGTCCGTCAAAAAATATAACAAATCGGCTGCTAGATCTGAAGTGTATGACGAATTGTTAGCAGAGATATGGGCAGAAGATAAATTGATTTATGTTGGGGGACGAAACGATCCCTTCTGCGAACATCACATGGCACACTATAACGGCTGGACTATTTTGGTTTCTTTTGACTCAATAGATGAGGATTGGAGTGCATTAGCAGTAAATAAGCTCTGCTATAGTCATCCCCAATTCATCCAAGCAAATGGAGACGATAGCATTAGATCTGCAAGTCTACTAGAATGGTTTTCAACAAAAGAAGAGGCTTACACCGAAATTAAGCACAGAATCAATAAACTCTCCGAACAGATTGAGGAAACTGAGGAGAACATTAGCTGAAGTTCCATGACTTAACTAGATTCTCCCTATCCTACTTTTTAGATTGTTAAAAAATGCGCTCTAGCGCAACTACAAATCTAGAGATATACAGGTAAATCTTTGCGGGGTTTAAAGGCTTCTATTTGACGTAATTTCTCATACAATTCTCGTTCTTGAGGACTGGGATCTTTAGGAACGACTATTTTTAATTCGACTAATTGATCACCCCGGTTTCCCGTTCCGGTTGGATAACCTTTATTGGCTAAACGTAAGCGTTTCCCAGACGTTACACCGGGGGGGATTTTTAGTTTGACAAAACCATCTAAAGTCGGAACTTCTATTTCACTTCCTAACACCGCTTCACAGGGCGTAATGGGAACTTCACAAATAATATCTGAACGTTCCACTTGAAAAAACGGATGAGGTAAAATATTGATTTTCAGATATAAATCTCCGCCTCCAATGCCTTGATTTCTTAAACGAATGCGTTGACCTGTGATCATTGCAGAAGGCATATTAACTTCTAAACTGCGGCCATCTTCTAAGCGAATGCGTTCTGTTCCGCCTGTATAAGCCTTTTCTAAGGGTAAAGTCAGTCGCGCTTCAATATCTCGTTTGGCTTCCCGAGAACCTGCTGTATAAACCGCTTTTGTGCGAGGGGAACGATAGGGATCAGAAGACTCCACCCGAGGCGCGTCAGCCGTCACTGTTCGGACTTCTCGCCGTCGCCCTAACAATTGATCGACAAACGTATTAAAATCGGCATAGTCTCCAAAATCAACTTCTTCAGTTTGAGTCCGACCATTGGTTGATTTACTAGCCCAAGTTTTCAAGCCCGAAAAAGGCGAACTCTTGCGACCTTGAAAGCCTTTTTGCTTCCAAAATTGACTATATTCATCGTATTGCGATCGTTTTTCGGGGTCAGACAGAATATGATAGGCTTCTCCAATGTCTTTAAATTTTTCCTCAGCCTCTTTATCACCGGGATTGAGATCGGGGTGATATTGTCTGGCTAGTCGGCGATAGACTCTTTTAATTTCTTCTAAAGTTGCGTCTTTGGGAACGCCTAGAATTTGATAATAATTCCGGAAGTTTTGCATGATTGGGTTGACGATTTTTACGTTTTAAATTGAAAGTATCGACCGAATTTATGCTTCTGAAAACACTTTATAGCCAATCATCATCTTGTTCATCCCAGTCATCACTTTGATAATAGCGTTTAGTCGTTCGACCTTCGTCCAAACGTTCGGATTGAGGGGGATAGTCGCGGTTGACATATCGTTCTTCTCGACGGCGATCGCTAGCTGAAAACGTGCGTTTGATCGATCCAAACAAATCATCTTCGTCCTCAGACGCAAAAGCAGACACTTCTCGACTGAGTTCATAAAGAGCATCTTGTAGATCCGCCCCAATTTGGTCAATTCCGCGATCATCATCCCGTTCCAGGCTATCACGCAAAGCCCGAATTAGGGTTTCAATGCGTCCTCGCTGACGTTGGGCAAATTGCATTCCGTAGTCTAAGGCGACTTCTCGCAGTTGTCGTTCCGCTTGGTAGGTTAAAGCTTGGGCGCGGTTGCGTTTTTCGACTCGTTCACGCTGTAAGCGATCTTGATCCGCAAATTGTTCGGCTTCTTGGATCATGCGGTTCACTTCTTCTTGGCTGAGAGTGGATGCCCCTTGAATGGTAACGCTTTGTTCCCGTCCAGTGGTTTTGTCTAAGGCTGTCACCAGTAAGATTCCATTGGCATCAATATCAAAAGAAACCTGAACTTGCGGAACACCTCTAGGGGCGGGCGGAATTCCCGTGAGTTTAAATTTACCCAAGGATTTATTATCGCTGCCTAACTCCCGTTCACCTTGTAAGACGTGAATTTCGACTAAGGTTTGGTTGTTTTCTGAGGTCGAGAAAATATCAGATCGTCGCACGGGAATTGTCGTATTGCGAGGGATGAGTTTTTTCATCACACCGCCAATAGTTTCTAACCCTAGAGATAGAGGTGTTACATCCAAGAGTAAGATATCTCGCACTTCTCCGGCTAAAATTCCGGCTTGAATGGCGGCCCCCACTGCAACCACTTCATCGGGGTTAACGCCTTGATTGGGTTCGCGATCAATTAAGCTATAAACCACTTGTTGAACCATCGGCATTCGGGTTGATCCGCCGACTAATATCACTTCATCAATCCGATCTGGATTAAGATTAGCATCCATCAAAGCCTGTTTGATCGGACGACGCAAGCGTTGAACTAAGTCCGCACATAATCCTTCAAATTCACCTCGGGTGAGTCGATATTCCAGGTGTTTCGGCCCTTCTTCAGTTGCTGTAATAAACGGTAAGTTAATCTCTGTGACACCGATGCCAGACAGTTCGATTTTGGCTTTTTCGGCGGCTTCAGTCAAACGTTGTAAGGCTTGGCGGTTGCGTCGGAGATCGACGCCTTCTTGATCTAGAAATTTATCGGCCAACCAATCGACAATTTTTTGGTCAAAATCATTTCCACCGAGTTGAGTATCGCCACTGGTGGCTTTGACTTCAAATACGCCATCCCCAACTTCGAGAATGGAAACATCAAAAGTCCCTCCGCCTAAGTCAAAGACGAGGATGGTTTCATATTCGCGTTTTTCCAGTCCGTAGGCCAGAGAGGCGGCGGTGGGTTCGTTGAGAATGCGTTTTACATCCAGTCCGGCGATCCGTCCGGCGTCACGGGTGGCTTGGCGTTGGGAGTCGTTAAAATAGGCGGGAACGGTAATCACCGCCCCAGTTACCTCTTCCCCCAGAAAACGGCTGGCTTCTTCAGTCAGTTTTCGCAAAACCATTGCTGAGATTTCTTCTGGGGCGAAGTCTTTTTTCAGTCGAGGACAATTGATTCTAACGTTACTGACCTCATCCCGGCGAATGGTGTAGGGAACCCGCTTTGAGGCGGGGGTGAGGTCAGCGTATTTATTGCCGATTAACCGCTTCACCCCAAAAAAGGTATTTTGGGGATCTAAAATGGCTTGACGTCTGGCCATTTGTCCGACAATGCGTTCCCCTTCTCGGGTAAAACCAACGACGGAGGGGGTTGTCCGCATTCCTTCAGAATTGGCAATCACAACAGGCTTACCGCCCTCCATGACAGCGACCACAGAGTTGGTTGTCCCCAGGTCAATGCCGACTACTCTTCCCATGCGTTGGTTTTCTCCTTTTGTGCTTCGATTTGCCTTAGTTGTCCGATTATCTATTTTATCGCGTAAAGCTCTGGAACTTTATACAGTGACCAGTTACCAAGTACCGTGCAGTGACCAGGGAACAGGGAACAGTTTCTCCCTCGCTTGCCTCTTGCCTGTTGCCTCTTGCCTGTTGCCTCTTGCCTTTTGCCTTTTGCAAGATTGCCTTTTGCAAGATTGCCTTTTGCCTATTCCCTTCTTTAACAAATCTTGGACTTGAATGTAACAAGATGTAAAGTATAATGAGAACGAAATATAAGCACACAGACTAAAGGTTATCAATGCGAGTTGCGATCGCCGGAGCAGGTTTAGCAGGTTTATCTTGTGCCAAATATCTCGCAGATTTGGGTCATACGCCCATTGTTCTGGAACGGCGAGATGTATTAGGGGGCAAGGTGGCTGCATGGAAAGACGAAGACGGGGACTGGTACGAAACGGGTTTGCACATTTTTTTCGGTGCTTACCCCAATATGTTGCAGCTTTTCAAAGAACTGGGCATCGAGGATCGGCTGCAATGGAAAGAACACACGATGATTTTTAACCAGCCTGAGAAGCCTGGTACCTATTCTCGGTTTGATTTTCCTGACCTACCTGCTCCGATTAATGGAGTGATCGCGATCCTGCGTAATAATGATATGCTCACTTGGCCGGAAAAGATCCGGTTTGGCTTGGGGTTAATTCCGGCGATGGTTCAGGGGCAAAAGTATGTTGAGGAGATGGATCAATACTCCTTTTCAGACTGGCTCAAACGGCAAAATGTTCCGCCTCGGGTTGAGAAGGAAGTGTTTATCGCCATGTCAAAAGCTCTGAACTTTATTGACCCGGATGAGATTTCAGCAACGATTATCCTAACAGCACTCAACCGCTTCTTACAAGAGAAAAATGGCTCCAAGATGGCGTTTTTGGATGGTTCGCCTACAGAACGCCTCTGTCAACCGATTGTAGATTATATCACGGAGCGAGGTGGTGAAGTCCGACTCAATTCACCTATTAGAAAGTTTTTACTCAATGCCGATCACAGCATCAGTGGCTTTCAAGTCGGTGGGTCAGAGGAGGTGTTAACGGCTGATGCTTATGTTTCGGCGATGCCTGTTGATCCCCTGAAGTTGATGTTACCGGAAGCTTGGCAAAAATTGGATGATTTTCAAAAGCTAGACGGTTTAGAGGGGGTTCCGGTGATCAACGTGCATCTGTGGTTTGATCGCAAGCTGACGGATATTGATCATCTGTTGTTTTCGAGATCGCCGCTTCTGAGTGTGTACGCCGACATGAGTAATACTTGTCAGGCTTATTCCGATCCGGATCGTTCGATGTTAGAGTTAGTTTTAGCCCCAGCCAAAGATTGGATCGCGAAGTCTGATGAGGAGATTGTGGCAGCAACGATGGCAGAATTGGAAAAATTATTTCCCTCTCAAATTCCCCATCAGGCGCAGTTGTTGAAGTCTCATGTGGTCAAGACCCCACGTTCGGTTTACAAAGCTGTTCCAGGCGCTCAAGCTTGTCGTCCTTCCCAAGTTACACCGATTCCCAATTTCTTTCTAACTGGGGATTATACGATGCAACGATACCTGGGTAGTATGGAAGGTGCTGTACTTTCTGGTAAACTAACAGCGCAAGCTATTAGTCAGCATTCAGCCTCAATTGACAAGCAAGCCCAGGCTGCTCGGGTTGATTCTGCCCTTAACGGTAATTCAGCCTCTGTCAATTCCCCAACCCGCACCCCTGTTACACAATAACCAACCGATTTACGGCTGATAGCGACAGAGCAGAAAAACGACGAATGCTACAACTGTCTAAGTCCCTCCGGATGAGAACTCTGGCTTCCTTGGAAGACTCCTACGAACTCTGTCGTCAGATTACTGCGGAGTATTCCAAAACTTTCTATATGGGAACTCAGCTCATGCCAGAAGCCAAGCGTCGGGCGATCTGGGCAATTTATGTCTGGTGTCGCCGTACCGATGAACTGGTCGATGGGCCGATGGCGAGTTCGACAACGGCTGAAACTTTGGATCATTGGGAAAAACACCTCGAATCTCTTTTCGCAGGTCATCCCATTGACGATGAGGACGTGGCTCTAGTGGATACTCTCAGCCAGTATCCTCTGGATATTCAGCCGTTTCGAGATATGATTGCGGGTCAACGGATGGATCTTTACCGCAGTCGATATGAAACGTTTGAAGAATTGAAACTGTACTGCTATCGGGTGGCGGGTACAGTTGGGTTAATGTCTATGGCCGTGATGGGCGTTGCCCAACCGGACTATCAGGCACCCTGGGATCATGAACTTGGCTTTGATATCCCGACAGAAGAAGCGATCGCCCTTGGAATTGCTAATCAATTGACGAACATTCTCCGAGATGTCGGTGAGGATGCTCGCCGAGGTCGTATTTATCTTCCCCTAGAAGAGTTAGCCCTGTTCAACTACACGCAAGAGGATTTATTGAAGGGAGTTGTCGATGATCGCTGGCGAGAACTGATGCGTTTTCAAATTCAGCGAGCGCGTAAGTTCTATACTCTGGCTGAACGAGGGATTCGCGCTTTGAGTCCTGATATTCGCTGGCCGGTTTGGTCTGCATTACTTCTCTACAGCAAGATTCTCGATGAAATTGAGCGCAATCGGTATGATGTTTTTACCCGACGGGCTTATGTTCCGACTCAGCGTAAAATGTTCTGTTTACCTGTTGCGCTTTTGAGGTCCATTGTGTTGTAATCTTGAACGTCTTTAATAAGGCTCTATTGAATTAAATAACCCGCCTGAAGTTGATTCGGGCGGGTTTTGTTTAGCTGAAAATCTAGTCTGAGGGCTAGGTATTTGTGGTTTGAGCTAGCATTTCTTTGAGCTTCTCTAACTGGTTCGCCCAACGAGGATCGGGTTGAACCGAGTCCGAGCTAGAACTTGATGAACTTCCCGAAGGACTTGATGAAGAATTGCCTCGACCTGATTTTTTCTTCTTACTGCTTGCCGTTTTAGTGGCTACTGGGCGAACTTCCTCTTCGGGTGAACCCTCTCCTTTTTCATTTTTGCCTTTTTTACGGGGCAATGCTTTTTCTATTTTCAGGGGATTTTCCTTGAACATGAAGCCATTGTATTTTTCAACAATTTGATCGGCGATTTCATCGGTTTGTACGGTGACAAAACCAAAACCTCGACATTTTCCGGTCTTACGATCCGTAATCACTTTAGCAGAGACGCTATCTCCTTCTTCAGCAAAAACGTCTTGTAATTCCTTGCGTTCAAGTTCTTTGGGAAGATTTCCAACATAAAGACGAACGGGCATGACTAAAACCTCCGAATATCAACTAAAATGAGTGAACTAGATAACAGCACATTGACTGCTATCCTTTGAATAATAAACATCTGTTCTCGAAAAATACTCTCGAACTTGAGAGCTTTTTTGCCTCACGTATAAAAAAACTTTACAACAGTTTATAGGTCTATACCAACCGAACGGGTGATTTTGAAACTTCTTCTCCACCTGTATTCGCTGATGCAGAGACCTATAATTTTTTAGGCTGTTTTGTAAACTTCCGGTCATTTCTTAACAACTTACTGCCGTATACGCTTTCAATTCCCTTGAGTGTCGATTAAAACATCTTTAACCCAGACTCTAAAACTAATATCAATGGATTTCAGCTTCCTGTCGATGTAACGCCTACTCAAGTTTAGTACACCCAAGGGTACAAAATAGAACATTTGGAGAAAAAGTCGCCTGCTTTAATACCCGTTCGGTAAAAAACAGCAACTTTTATAAAACTCTGCTCTCTACTATCCATAACCGGATAATTTAAAGCCACTCTCTAACATATCATATCTGTGGGCAGAATTCTAGCAATTGCTTCAAAATTTTTTCTGACTACAATCTGAATGTCTTTGGCAATCTTTTTCCGATTGATTTAAGTTTTCCTCCGAGTTACCCGAAAGGTTCATCCATTATTAAAGCTTTGTAAACAAATGTAACACTGAGTTGAGCAAAATGCAAATCCAACCTTCTTAAAACTTACAAAAACTTAGAATCCTCCTTGAGAAATCATATAAGCCCCCCAAAAAGCCAGGACACAAGCTAAGATTGTAGACCAAATTGGATGTCCTCCTGTCAAAGTCACTTGATGATCTTGAGTTTGTAAACTTTCGACATCTATCCAAGGTGTTGCACCTCGTCGCCACCATCCTCTAAGATTAATCGACTCACCGATTAATTCAACCGGATGGCTTGATTTGCCAAAAATTGCCAGAGGAGTCAATTCAGGAATATAATGCAGCTTGATCAAACCTGTAGCCGTCTTTAAAATTAAATCCTGTCCCATCAAATTACTCAAACCTTCTCGCCCCTGAAGTTTTCCTTCTAAATACAGAGGTTGACTATCTATCGGTAGTGCATTAGCATCTGTCAACAGACTCACCAAACTCGGGTTTTGTAGTGGCGTTGAGGGTTTAATCTCAGCAAAGAAAGAATTGATGCGAAGGAAAATTCCTAAACTGCAAGCCAGGGGAATGCAACCTGCCAAAATCCAAAAATCCCCAAACAACCATTCTAATTGCCAAACGCCCACAGCCGACAAAAAGCCGCCCAATAACCAGATGAGACTTCCTAGCATCAAACCCGCCGGAAGCCCAAAGTAAGGCGCACCTTGTAGAAGCAATCGACGGTGTTGCAAAGACCGATCCGATGTAGATGCAGAATTTTTCGCTGATAAATCCAACTCGGTGTTCAAATTCCAAAAACTTGCATACTGAGATAATATCAACAAGCGATCGCCAATTACCGGATGTGTGTTATTGATTTCCAACCATTGACGATAGGGGTTTGCTAAATCCCATGTGAGCAGAGATTCGATCTTACCATAATCAGCCGCTACACTACCGAATGTTAGCGCTTGAGAGGAACTGACAGGCATCAACAGATCAAACCCCTCTAGTAAGCTGCTAGTACCTTGCTGCTGAATTTCCTTAGCCATTCCTATCGCTATTTTGACAATCGCGCGAGTTAGTCCGTTTGGATTTCCCGTCAGGTTGCAAGCGGTGCGATCGCTGTAGTAAACTCGTCGGCGAGACAGCCACAATGTGGGCAATCGCAAAATTCGATACAACCCATAACTCAAAGGTGAAATAATTGTGAAAATTCCGTTGAGGATTGGGATAATCAACGATAGAATAGACCGAACAAAATTGGGGACTTTTTCGGGTAATCTGTTGATCAAATCTCCAGACTGTTCAACCCATTGTGCAGATTGCCAATAAAGCTGATAGGGGATTTGAGTAATAATAGCGGCAAAAGACATCACTCGAAAATCCCACTGACCGACTGAAGCAATTTCTCGGGCATAAATGACTGCAATTTCATCTTCCGAGAGTTGATCAAGTAATCCCTGACTAACAACAATTCTAGCAAATCTGGGCAACCAACCATAGGTGATGGCTATCGGTGCATTTGTCGGTAATACTCTCAACGCGGGAACTTTCCAATTGCGTTGCTGACAATAACTTCTTAAAATTCGATTGGCTTCTTGACTGTAGTTAAATAACGCTGTCATTGGTAAGGGTTTCATCCGATAGGCAAATTTTAGCAAGCTATCTAATAGCCAAGGCGACAACATAAATAATACCGCTAAACTGATATAAACAGATTCAGTCGGATTCTGATAAAATAGTTGTAGAGGTTGAAGAAGTGGCAACCACAATAACACATTATTCGTGGTATCCATTAAAAACTCTATCAAACGAGGCGTGAACCAAAGAAACGCTAAAACGGTTAGAGCTTGTTCGAGATAAAATCGCGTTAGATTCAACGATTTTAAACGCCGCCATTCGGTTGCTCGTTCTGCTTGTCGCCAAGTTAATTGTTCAAATTTTGTTGAAAATTTATCTAATGTTTCTTGAGATTGAATATTATTTTCTTTTTTTAAAGAAGTGTCAGTAGCCATTTTATTAATGACATTTTTTTCTAAAAAATCAGATTTATTACTATTAATTTCTTTAAAAATATGGGATTGTTTTTGGGCTGATTTTGAACGGTAATTATTCAGTTGTTCGTCAACAGAAGACTGTTTTTTAGGAGGTTCAAAGGGAACAAAACCTGCATCTTTTGGGGGTTGAATATTTGGGGGTTGCGAGGAAGGTTCAAAAGCAACAAAACCGGGGTCTTGTTGAGGTTGAGTTTCTAACGAATAACGGACTTTTAATTCTTGTAAAGTATTTTCAGCCCAAGTTTTTACTTTGGGTTTGGGATGTTGTGTCAGAGTTTGACAAAGGGCGATCGCTTTTTTGACGTTGCGAGTTCGTTCATAGGCGACAACTAACGCCATTTGCGCCTGTATTCCGGCTGATCGGTTAGACTGAGACTGTGCGATCGCTTCGAGATGAGTTATCGCTGTTTGATATTGTTTTTGTTTCAGCGCCGCTAACCCCATTTCCAGAGAAGGGGTTTCTTCTGGGGACTGTTCTGAACCCGACGCCGGAGGACGAGGAGTAGATGACATGGCGGTTCCTCCACTGGGACTTTTTTTAAGATAGCCCAGGGTTGGGGTATTGTGAGTATTTTATCAGATTGTTACAAGATTTTTCTAACTTTTGGCAGATTTGTAGAGATTTCGCAACTCGGAGATAGATGCAGAAGTGTTAGGGGTTAGAATTAATTGTACTGTATGAATGAGTTAAGAAATAGAGGGTAAAACTTCTTGCAAATAGTAATTAATCAGAGGATTGATCGAGTAGTAACATTGATCTAGTTCAATTTTTATGGAGATCAAGGATCGCTTTTCTAATGAATCCAAAACTTGGATCAGTTCTGAATAATCGCAGGATTGAGAAGGGTCGCAAAGTTGAGTTAAAGTTATACAATCTGTTGAACCTGCTATTTTATAGAGAAGCTTTTTTTCAGTTTTAGAGAGTCGCTGAAACTGACAACTGAGGCGATCGCCAAACTCCCCAAAAAAGGCGGGATAGTTGATAAACTCGGTTGTATTACCTGCAAATACTGTTTGAATCGTTTTTCCAATGGTTTGTAAAGCCAGGGGATTTCCGTGATATTCACTCACTAGCTGTTCCAGATTTTCCTCCTCAACTATTCCTTCATGTTTGAGGATTTTTTGTGCATTTTGGGGTTTTAAACCCTTAACTTTTAAGTAACAAACGGCTTGATTTTTCCCGGTTAATCTACTAATTGTTCTCGGGGTTTCACTGCTAGTAATCAGCAAACAGCTTTGATGGATAAGTTGACCTATTTTGTTGAGAAAATCTCCGTCGGGTTGATATCCTTCTTTGTAGTGACCGACTAAAGTATTGGGTTGAAATAGGGATTCCCAATGATCTAAAATTATTAAGCAGCGATGTTTTTCGAGAAACTTGATTAGGGTTCGTATCCCGTCAGCAATAATAACAGATTGGTTAAAGTTTGAGGTCGAGACTCTAGATTGAACTAATTTCTTAAATAACTGACTGATTAAATATTCCTCGGGATTATCTGGGGTTGAAGATTTACTGAAAAATTGAATCAAATCTGTGAGAAGATGAGTAAAAGGCGGAGCATGATCGAGATTTCGCCAAATAATATATTCAAAGTCGTTTTGTATTTGTCCTGCTAATTTAGAAGCAATTGAAGTTTTTCCAATCCCTTGTATTCCCGAAATTGCTACAACCCGACAGCGATCATCGATTATCCATTGTTTGAGTGTCGTCAGTTCCGTCTCCCGTCCGTAAAATGTTGAAACATCTATCGCTTCTATCCAGTCAATTTTTTGGGGTTTAACAGGTGAAGGGGTTGTGAGGGGAGTCGAGGTTGTCAGGGGTTGTTGTGGATGATTTTCGGCTATTTTTTGGGCGATATTTACAGCTTCAGAAGTCGGAATTTCTTCGTTATTAAGATGAATTTCTAGTTTATATTCTGCTGCTTCGAGAAATACAGAAACATCTTTCCAATGATGTAGGGATTTCTGGGTTATGACTTCTATATAACGATACAATCCCCTGGATAAATCCACCCTTAAACCCGAACAATTTCGATGAAGTGCAGTGGCAATTTCCGAGGGACTCGAACCACACAGCAATCCCCGCAGGACAGTTTTTTCTGTTTTGGTGAGTTTTTGTTTCTCACTATTCTTATGGAATTGTTTGGCGGTGGTGAGGTCTGAGTAGAGTTGTTCAAGGTTCCAGTTGTCCTCCGCTTCGAGAAACTTCTGGCCCAGTGAACGGTTCGATTGACTGGTTGAAGTTGCCATTTCAATTTTTGTTGTTATAACAATAAGCTGATAGCACCCTGTAAAGCTTATTTGTATTCTTCTCAGAACGAGCGTGAAATTACGGAGAAGCTAATGTAACCACCCCTAAATACTCCGTAAAAATACTTAAACTTTACCGGATAGTTTTTACCGTACCTAATAAACCTAACACGTTACCTAACACCTTGTCTAGTTTACCTAACAAAATTTATCGAAAACTCCTAATAGTTGTTAGGTGACATTGGGCTTTAGAGTTTGTTAATATTGAAACAGGATGAGATCAGTAGGAGAAATACAAAAAATGAAGCTTTTCAAATACATCTTTTATTCACTATCAGTTACAGCTGCCACTGTATTTGTTTCTCAACCCGCTCAAGCATCATCTATCTTAAGAAATTTAGGAAGAATTTTTGTTCAAACTTCAGCAAAGAAGATAGTTTTAAGTTACGCTTCCCTTTAACGCTACACTTTGCGATCGCGTAATAAAGGGAAAGGGTAGAGTATTTTCTATCTTTTTAATGAAATAAACTGATTGATTAACTTTAGGATAAATAAATTATGTCAGGTAATACTCTAGAAACAGCACAGGATTTAGGAATACTAACTCCCGGAGTCGATGGTGGTGCTTTCGGCGAGATCGGGAATTCTGACCCGGAAGATTACTTCAGATTTACACTTGATACACCTTCATCTTTGGAAGTAGTTTTACAAGGTTTAACTGCTGATGCCGATCTAGAAATACTTGACAGCAATGGTAACTTTATAACTTCGTCAATTAATTACGGGTCTACCAGCGAAAATCTTCAACTTGAACTGGAAGCGGGTGATTATTTTGCACGTGTATATGAATTAGGAAGCCCGACACCATATGACCTCGTTTTAATTCCCACATCCACTTCAAACGACAATAATAATACTCTAGAAACAGCCGTGGATTTAGGAAGACTAACTCCCGGAGTAGATGGTGGTGCTTTCGGCGAGATCGGGAATTCTGACCCGGAAGATTACTTCAGATTTACACTTGATACACCTTCATCTTTGGAAGTAGTTTTACAAGGTTTAACTGCTGATGCCGATCTAGAAATAC
>NZ_JAYGHR010000067.1:89434-95123 GCF_034932365.1 Limnoraphis robusta BA-68 BA1
CGTCAATTAATTACGGGTCTACCAGCGAAAATCTTCAACTTGAACTGGAAGCGGGTGATTATTTTGCACGTGTATATGAATTAGGAAGCCCGACACCATATGACCTCGTTTTAATTCCCACATCCACCAGCCCATCTCAAATTCCCACCAATACCCCTTCAGTATCTTTCACAACACCCGGCGCTGACGACACTGACCCAGGAAACCCCGTTCCGGGAGCAAACGAAAATAGCGAGAATACCATCAACGGCGAGACATTCTCTGTATTGAGTAACGGCAATGACACCCAGACACTTTCTGCGGGTCAAACCAAAATCCTGGCTCTATCCGGTAACGACAATATAACAGGTTTGGCAGCGGCAGAGTGGTACAACGGCAACCAAGGCGCAGATACTATCAACGGTGCGGGTGGTGCTGACACGATGTTTGGGGGTAAAGGTTCCGATCAGTTGAATGGGGATGATGATAATGATCGGCTCTTTGGAAACCTCAACAACGACGTTATTCAGGGTGGAAATGGTGATGATGTCCTGTTCGGCGGTCAAGGGGATGACGCGATTTCTGGCGGTGCAGGAAATGATATTTTGCTCGGCGATAAAGACTCAGATATGCTGAGTGGAGATGCGGGTGCTGATACTTTCGTTTTACCGGGAACTAACGCAGCAGCAACGACTCTGGCGGATGCCGATGTGATCATGGACTTTGAGGAGGGTACTGACAACATTATGTTACCTCTCAACGTTAACTTTAGCGGTCTTAACCTTGAGCGTGTGAGTTTAACAGTTCAGGGTGGAACTTCTGACTCTACTTCTATCGAACAAGGCGGGACATTCCTGGGTATTGTTCGGGGAGTCACTCCAGACCAACTAACTGCTGATGATTTTATCGAATTTAATACCGATTCTTTCTTGGGTTAGAGCGATCGCATAACACCTAAAATATCAAAGCAAAGGGTAGAGTATTCTCTATCCTTTTTTTGTAGTTCAAAGTGGGTTGGATTGAACCGCAGTCCAACTTAATCTTGAATTTTATACAGTTAAGAAGGCGATCGCGATTGTGTTCATTTAAAAGCTTACCCTTGCAAAGCTGACGGATAGAGCTTAAACTTATTGTTGTCTGGGCTGGTATGATTTAAAAAGTAAAGTCAAAAGTTAGAGAAACAGCGATGAGCTTGGTCATTTCAGATGAGATTGTCAAAGCAAGCGGTTTATCAGAATCCGAATTATTACTGGAAATCGTACTCATGCTTTTTCAACAGGAGAAAATTAGTTTGGGGAAAGCAAGCGAGTTGATGGGAGTGCATCGGATGCAGTTTCAAAACCTACTTGCAGATCGAGATATTTGCGTTCACTATAATGTAGCTGAATTTCAAGAAGACCTCAAAATTATAGAGGAAACGGATCGGTAATGATCATTGTTAGTAACACTTCTCTTCGTCTAATTACAAATTTTCCCACTCATCTTGTGAAATCCCTGCTTGCATTAAAATTCGTTTGAGTAAACCTTTGCTAATATCTCCTTGATGGGGATTTGGAATCCGAAGTCGTAAACTATCCCGCACCATAAACTGATGTTTTCCACCCGAATAGGGGCCTGAAAAACCCGCAGCTTTTAATGCTAAAATCAACTGACGACGGGATATAGGGCCGAAAGGTGGCATTAAGCAATAGGCTCCACTTTCAAACTGACTCCATCAAACTCTGGCAATTTGTGACCCTGAGCAACACCAATTAATATCCATTCTTCTAGAACTTCCAATAGTTCATTACGGCATTCTTCTAAAGTGTTTCCAGTTGCCCAGACTCCTGTAGCGCCCGGAATTGAACCGTAAAAACCTTCATTATCTTCGAGTATTTCATACTGCGCTGTCTGCATTGCTTTTTGAATATATTCTTGAATCATTTTTCCAGTTTCATGTCTCGGTTGAACAATTGATGGGTTAACGACAATATAGCAGTGTGAAATAATTCGGAAAAATCCTACCCGTTTACAGCCCCCATTATTGGGGGTTTGGGGGCTAAACAATTTTCAAATGATTAAAGAATTGCTATATAACCCATCTTATCCTTGAACTGATAGTTTTACAACTCGTCTGGATTAATGCCTTGCGATCGCAATATTTCTGCTAATCGTTCGGCTCGTTGGCGTTGTTGTTCTAATTCAAGTTCTGCACGTTCAGCCCGTTGTCGTTCATTTTCAGCGCGTTGTCGTTCATTTTCAGCCCGTTGATATTCTTGTTGTCGAAATTGATCGAGTTCTACTGGAGTTAAAAACTTTTGTCCATCTGGTCGATAAATTTCCAGTCCGGTTTCTGTTAATTCAAAGCGAATTTCTAGGCGAGGACTCACCCAACCGTTAATCTGTTCAATGGGTTCTAACCAATTTTCTATTCGTTGTAATCCTGTTAATTCTTGTTTTTTAGGATCATAAAGATAATATTCTTCAACTCCATATCGTTGATAAAATAACAACTTTTCAGCCATTTGTTTGGCTCGATTTCCAGGGGAAATAATCTCAAAGACAACCTGGGGTGTAATATTATTTTCTTCCCATTGTTGATAAGAACCTCTATCTCCTTTGGGACGACCAAAAACCACCATGACATCTGGGGCTTGACGAATTTTGTTATTTCCTTCAACCGGATACCAGAGTAAATCGCCTGCAACAAACACATCTGCAACGGATGCGAATAGGATTTCTAGATTTTCTTTGATCGTAACAATCCAGCGAAATTGTTGAGTATTATCTGCCATTGGTTGACCGTCACTTTCTGGATAGATAATTGGGGTTTGAGTTTCTGGTGTCAGTTGGTGTACCATGATCGCTTAAAATATAGATTGCCAAGGCTTCATATTTATTATGTACGATTCTAATTTATTACTAGCATTTGAATTTACGTCCCCCGGCCCGATTATGATTCAGTTGGGGCCAATCGCCATTCGTTGGTATGGTTTTTTAATTGCATCGGCGGTATTAATTGGCGTGACACTCTCTCAATACCTCGCCAAACGTCGCCAGGTTAACCCGGATTTAATTGGAGATTTAGCAATTTGGTTAGTGATTGGGGCGATTCCCTGTGCCAGACTTTACTATGTGGCTTTTGAGTGGGAAAATTATGCTGATAATCCGGCAAGTATGTTCGCCATTTGGCAAGGCGGAATTGCAATTCATGGTGCTATGATTGGTGGGATAATTGCGGCTTTAATTTTTGCAAAAATTCAGAAAGTTTCTTTTTGGCAATTGGCTGATTTACTGGCTCCTGCTGTCATTTTAGGTCAGGCGATTGGGCGTTGGGGAAATTTCTTTAATTCGGAAGCGTTTGGTAGTCCGACTGATTTACCCTGGAAACTTTATATTCCCTTACAAAATCGTCCGCCTGAATATGCCAATTTTGAATATTTTCATCCGACGTTTCTCTATGAATCCCTGTGGAATCTTGGCGTTTTTGCGTTGTTGTTGAATCTATTTTTTCGAGGACTTAAAGGAAAACCACCCTTAAAACTGGGAACGATATTTTTAGTGTATTTTGCGGCTTATAGTTCAGGTCGAATTTGGATTGAAGGACTACGAACAGATAGTTTAATGTTTGGGCCGTTGCGAGTGGCTCAACTGGTTAGTTTAAGTGGTATTCTGTTAGGATTAGCAGGTTTAGCGTGGCTTTATTTGCTCAATCGTTCTTTACCGGATGTTGTTTCACCCAACCAACAGCGAGATAGATCCTAAAGAAAAATCCCTAGATCATTTGATCTAGGGTTTCAACCAGGGTGCATCTACCATTATTATTATCGAGTTCAGTTGGCGAATATCCGGACAGTAAAACTCAACAAAAAAAATGCCCCAGATTTAAAAATCCGGAGCTTCAACCAGGGTGCATCTACCATTATTATTATCTAGTTCAGTTGGCGAATATCCGGAATAATAGGTAATTTAAAAAAAAATGCCCCAGATTTAAAAATCCGGAGCCTCAACCAGGGTGCATCTACCATTCTCTTTATCTAGAAAAGTTTGCTAACATCCGGAACAGTCCGACAAAATTTTTGATTTTTTGGAATTACGAATGAACACACAAACGACCAACTCACTTCAACCTGCTGTTTACATTGTCGGTGCAGGGCCAGGTGATCCTGAGTTGCTGACGGTGAAAGCGCAACGACTTCTAGCGCAGGCGGATACGATTTTGTATGCAGATTCCTTGGTGCCTAAACAAATTTTACAGGGCGTGCGTTCTGATGCGGAACTGATTGCTACAGCCAACAAAACCCTTGAAGAAATTGTGCCGATGATGATTGAACGGGTGCGCCAAGGGCGTTCTGTGGTGCGTCTGCATTCGGGTGATCCGAGTTTGTACAGCGCGATACACGAACAAATTCATCAATTAGCGGAAGCAGAAATAGCGGTTGAGGTGGTGCCTGGAATTAGTGCTTATCAGGATGCGGCGGCGAAATTGCAGGTGGAATTAACGATACCGGAGTTGGTGCAAACGATTATTTTGACTCGTTTTAGTGGGCGGGCGACATCGGTTCCTTCTCGGGAGGCTTTGGCGAGTTTGGCGGCGCATCAGGCGAGTTTGTGTTTATATTTGAGTGCGCGTCATGTTGAACAAGCCCAGGAAGAATTGCTTGAACATTATCCGGCGTCAACTTCTGTGGCAATTTGTTATCGTTTGGGATGGCCGGATGAAAAAATTCGCATCGTTCCGTTGACGGAAATGGCAAAAGTGACAGTTGAAGAAAAGTTGATTCGGACAACGCTTTATGTGATTAGTCCGGCACTAGGAAAGGGGAAAACAAACACGCGATCGCAATTATATCATCCTCAGCATTCCCATTTATTTCGCCCAAATTCCAAAAAATCTCAGCAAGTTTAGGGCGAAAAATCCGCCCGTAGGGGTGCCAGCGGTCTGGTAACTCGGGGCGCAAGCAAGAGCGCCCCTACAAATGGTTTTAAAGATTTGGGGTAAGTGGTTGTCAGCACGCTGTAAAGCTACTTTCAATATATTAAAAAATCAGTAAAAACACGGATAATTTACCCAAACCCTGGATTGATCCGTAAAATCACTTCAGGTTTACAGAATAATTTTTACCGCACCTAATAAACCTAACACATTACCTAACATTCCCTCCAAATTACCTAATAAAAATTCTGAAAACTCCTAACAGTTGTTAGGTGACATTTGAATTCCGGGTTTTTTAAGATATAAATATCAGTTCAATAAATTTCAGCTTATTCAGGAGAATTTTTCATCATGCCTCCAACTTATGTAACATTATTTGATGCAGAATACGGCAGCAACGAAGATATTAATATCGACCCGGTGATGAATTGGGATGGTACACACAATGCCTGGAGTGGTTTAACTGGTGAGCCTTATCTTTACGTTCCCAACGATCCGTTCTTTGTCGGTGACGATGCTTTGTTAGACATCAATGAAGGTGTTTTTCACGGGGTTGAATATGATTTGTGGGGCAGCCCGATGGTAGATTTTGCTGGAGATCCGATGTTCATTGATATTAGTCCTGACTTCACTCTGCCTCCTATTTCTGTTCCCAGTTCTGTTCCCGGTTATGTAACATTATTTGATGCAGAATACGGCAGCAACGAAGATATTAATATCGACCCGGTGATGAATTGGGATGGTACACACAATGCCTGGAGTGGTTTAACTGGTGAGCCTTATCTTTACGTTCCC
>NZ_JAYGHR010000067.1:95223-122943 GCF_034932365.1 Limnoraphis robusta BA-68 BA1
TGTCGGTGACGATGCTTTGTTAGACATCAATGAAGGTGTTTTTCACGGGGTTGAATATGATTTGTGGGGCAGCCCGATGGTAGATTTTGCTGGAGATCCGATGTTCATTGATATTAGTCCTGACTTCGCTCCGCCTCCCAGTTCTGTTCCCGGTTATGTAACATTATTTGATGCACAATACGGCACAAACGAAGATATTAATATCGACCCATTGATGAATTGGGACGGTACATACAATGCCTGGAGTGGTTTAACTGGTGAGCCTTATCTTTACATCCCCAACGATCCGTTCTTTGCGGGTGATGATGCCTTATTAGACATCAATGAAGGTGCTTTTCACGGCGTTCAATATGATTTATGGGGCAGCCCAATGGTAGATTTTGCTGGAGATCCGATGTTTATTGATGCTAGTCCTGACTTTTTTGTGTGATGAGAGTGATCGTAGGAAACTTAAACTTGTAAATTCAAGTCAATTCAAGGGTAGAGAACATCTCTACCTTTTTTGTTGTTAAGAGATCGTTTGGCTAAAGTGAATGCGATCGCAAAAGAGTTTAATTTCGAGTTAAGACTGGGTTATAAGACCACTGATTAAGCTGAAGTTACCAATGCCACGACTTTCAATTGATTTTGATGAGGTTGGTGCATCAACATAACTGTTATGGTTAAATTAAGTAAAAATGTAGATAATTTGACGCATCCTAGTTTTATGATGAATTTTAATCAAAAACACGCGATTATTACGGGCGGTTCGAGTGGTATTGGTAAAGCAACGGCGAAGTTGTTGGCTGCATCGGGGGCGAATATAACAATTATTGCCCGTTCTTTGGAGAAATTAGAAACGGCAAAGGCTGAAATAGAAGCGGTTAAATTACAGTCGGAACAACGAGTTTTTACTCAAGTTGTAGATGTTTCTGATCGCATTAAAGTTGAGATAGCGATGGAGAATGCTGTTCAAGAAATGGGTGTTCCTGATATTTTGATGACATCGGCGGGAATTTCTATTCCCGGTTATTTTAAAGATGTACCGATAGAGATTTTTGAACAGACAATGGCGATTAATTATTTTGGATCTTTGTATGCGGTGCGGGCGGTTTTACCCTATATGGAACCGCAAAAAAAGGGGAATATTGTATTGATTTCTTCGGGGGCGGGATTGATTGGAATTTATGGTTATACGCCTTATTGTCCGTCAAAGTTTGCTTTGCGAGGGTTAGCAGAATCTTTGCGAGGTGAACTCAAACCGTTAGGAATTCAGGTGACTATTGTTTATCCGCCGGATACGGATACACCGCAGTTAGAAGCAGAAAATAGAACTAAACCACCGGAAACAAAACGAATTACTGAAACCGCGAAAATGTGGCAACCTGAAGATATTGCTCAGGAAATTTTAAACGGAATTAAAAATAATTCGTTTGCGATCGCACCGGGAATTGAAATGACGTTATTGAGTCGGTTACATAGTTTGTTGGCGCCGGGATTAAATTTGTATTTTGATCGAATTGTCACTCAAACTCGAACGAAAAGATGATATAATGGTAATACACTAATACCAAACTGACGTTTTAAGTTTAAGGGGTTTCTTGATTATGGTTGATCTTCAAGAACAAAATTGGATTAATCTGTTTGGGCAGTATGAGTCAGATAGTCCGGGTTGGTTTGGAACTTGGACAACTTATTCTCCAGAGAAAGAGGTTTTAAAAACCTTTCAAGGCGTGCGTTGTTTTCGAGCCAATGCCAATAAAACCGTTGTGACTCATACGAATAATTATACATATTCTGATGGTAGCACTTCCTCAAAAAGTTGGACGCTTGAAAAAGAATCTTGTAGTCAACCCGATGGGGTAATACATCCCGCACTTCCAAGCATGAGAGCGATTTATTTAAGTCCAGATGCAACGGCTGTTGTCAGTCAAAAACGAGAAAGCGATCTATCTTTAGGTGCTGAACTATTTTTTTATTACGAAGATCAGCGTACCAGTATCATTCCGATCTACAATGAACAAGGTCAACTGGAAAAAATTGTTCAAATTCGTGAGCAATGGGGTCATTTTCCTGAACATCCACCTACCGAAACAATTACTCAACTCTCAGGAAGTTGGAGGGGAGAAAAGCGAACAATCACACCCGATTTAAAATGTTCAGAACCGGAGAAAATAGAAGATTTTAGCTTCGATCAAACTTCAGATAAAAATAAATTAATGTCGCTACCCGATGGTTTCTTTTGTTATCCTCAAAAATCGATAAAACTGGGAGAACCATTTCAAATTAAAGCGGGTCAGCTCGTATCCGAACAGGAATACAAACAAATTACCGTTGAATATGACTATTCTGGAACTTTTGTCAGCTTAATTTTTGAAGTTTTACATCGTCAAAGCTAGTGTTTTTACAGGAGTTAGGGTTTATAAATCAGACTCAAATATTCTCGATAACTGCAAATTTTATCATCTCGAACATCAAAGGAAATGGCAACTTGATTTTGATAGGGTTTTCCGAACATTAAGCCTTCGGATTTTCCCTCAAAAACAACTGTTGTTTGATTAGAGGTCATTCGTTCGAGGGTGAATAATAAACCTTGACTAAAGACTTTCTCAGACACATAACGCAGAAATTCAGCCATGCGTTCTTTTCCTTCATTTAACCCTTGATAGGGGCCAGCCGGAAAGGAGAAGGTAAAGTCATCACTTAACATTTCTATGAATTTTTCCCATTCCCCTGTGGCTAAACCGTGACGAAAATGTTCAAAGGCTTGTTGAGCAATTTCTACAGTTTGCGGTGTTTCTGACATGGATAAAAACTAAAGATAATTGCTGTGATTATAGCCGATTTTACTGCTACAGTCCATCAATCTCTTCCTCAAGGATTCGCAAAATTCGAGCAATGTATTCGATTCGCCATTGTTCTCGTTGTTCGGAAATGCGTTCATCGGGTTGATAGTTTTCAATCTCTACTGTTGATAAAATTCCTTTTGTTTCTAACAGTCGTTCTACGGTATCAAGACGTTCACGCAAGACCGAAACTTCACCTGCTAATGCCATAATTATAGCTAACATTTTATCCTCTTGAGGATCATTGAGGTAAACAGGGCGCTGTCCTTTGGCTGTTTTTAGCATTTTATTTTCCTCTAATTGTTGTCTCTGATTCTTATTTTTGGGCGGCGATCACAAACCAAGTTGGACGGGTGCTAACGGGTGGTATTTTTTCAGTCAGAGAAACCTTTGGAGTTTTACAACTGTGTTTGAGAACAAAGGCTTCAGTTGTTTTTTCTGAAGAAAAACCTGCTTCTGTTACAATAGCTGTTAAATCTAAATCTCGCATTTCACTCCAAAAGGGTTCATTATTGTTCAGGGTTTGCCATTCGGAAATAAAGGCGGTATAAGCATCCATATGTTGATATAAGGGCGCATCTAGATGAATCATTATTCCCCCAGGTGACAACAACCGATAACATTCACCCATGACATTCTTAATGGCAGAAGTTGGAATTTCATGCAATAAAATATGAGAGACAATTAAATCAAATGAACCGTCTGGGAAGTTCGTATTTTCAGCATTTTGTTGAGAGAAATTAACTCGTTTATTTAAGGCTTCTGCCCGAGCGTGAGCATATTGTAACATGGGCGAACCAATATCAATCCCATGAATTTCTGCATCGGGATAAGTATCAACATAGGGCAGGGTACTATGGCCGACTGCACATCCCATATCCAGTATTTTTTGAGGTTTGAAATCAGGATAATTCGGCTTGAGATAATTTTCAATAACTGAATGACCCATATCATCATTCAGAGTTCCTAACCAACCGCGACCATAAACAAAAACACCCCGATCATACATGGCGCCGACTGCGAGGTCGTTTTCAATGATTTCAGTATGATATCCTCCAGGCATACAATGAATATCAACTTCGGTCATATAAGCCGGAATTTTGAAGTTTGGATCGAGAGTTAAAGACCCAATTTGATGGTCTATATTTTTGGCTTTTGTAATTAAATCAGGCAGTTGACGTTCCACACTTGAAGCAACCGACTCCCACATCATTTCCTGTTGAAATCGCTTTAAAATACTCCACCAGCGATAATAGGATTGATCTTGCATCGCCTGTAAAATATCATGGCGATTTTGGGGAGGATGTTGATGTTTTTGTTCAAAGTTTGGCTTGGCAACATTTTCATAAATTTTTTTATTGTTTGATGCCATTTGACGGTTAATATGAACAGATAGACTTTGCATGAAGTTTTGACGGGCTAACTCATCATGCGTCGTTTGGGGCATCATTGAGTGTTGAAATTGTGAGTTCATGGTTTAGGTGGTGTCAAAAAACAAAGAAGTTACTAGGGTCATAAATCCCCCCAATATTGGGAGTGTGTGAGTTCGATGAAAGGCTGATTGTTGGAAAATGCAGGCGTTAAAATGGGGTCTTGAGACTCAGACTGTCTCGAACTCCGATTCAGTGATTTTCTATTTAGATCTTCTTAAAGATTGGCTGTTGTTTGCTGTATGGGTTGATACGGTAATTTTTGAATGAAATCTGGTAAAATATCATCTAAATTTCAACGCCAAGTTTTTATTATGAATTATAAACAATCAAGAATTCAATCGCTAAAGTTCACTGAAATCTAGACAAATTTTGATAGAATGAACACCACAGGCGAGTTTTGAAAAGGTAAAGGACTGCTAAAACGTGGAAATAGATGATTTTTTGAGTGTTCCGCCGATTCCAGAGGATTGGGGCGGAGATGGTCAAAGTCGTATGAGTTTATCGGGGCGGCGAACCGCTATTTCTGATGAGTATAAACCTCGTGAGTATCTGTTATTTGATAGCAATTTAGTTTCCGAAGAAAACGACTGGAAAATTCCTGGAATGCCGGAAAATATAGCCCCTATAACCCGTCGTTTGTTGAGTTGGCATGATTGTGGGGCATCAACAGCTAAAGTCGTTTTCCCGCCTGAATTTACTGCCCCAGAAGGCATTTTTACAGCAGACTTAGAGATTTTTGTATTAACAGGTGAAGTTCAAGTTGGGGAATGGAAGCTACCCAAACATGGCTATTCTTTTATTCCGGCTGGTGTGAAAGTTGGGGAATGGAAAGTGTTAGGAAATCAACCCGTTGAACTCCTCTGGATGGAAAATGGGCCTGTTCCGTTGCAGTATAAATTCGCTGAAAATACGGTTCCAAATGCGAGAATTGGTGATTATATTCCCGCACTAGATACTAAACTTTTACCTTGGGCTACAACCAATACCGTTCAATTTGAGGTCGCCAAGAAAAAATGGTTAAGAAGAAATCAAAATAATAGTGGTGTTTGGTTGTTAGCAATTTTGCCTCACTATGATGGTCAATTTTCGATAATTCAAGCCTACAATGAAGATGATTATTGTCTATCTGGCTATTTGGATCTTGGAGATTATCGAGTTCAGAAAGATGGCTATTGTTACTGTCCTAGCTTTAGCCTTATTCCCCGTCATATTAGCGATGAAGGTTGCTTATTTTTCGTTAGGGTTGATCGAGATTTATCAAAACAGGGAACTGTAATTTCTTATAAAAATGATTAAAATTTAATCACAACTTTTCCACAATTTTTTCCCTTGAGTAAATAATCTACTGCCGAGGGAATCGATGCAATTCCTCTAAATTCTGTGGAATCAACGATGACTTGAATTTGATCGGATTCGAGTAAATTAAACAAGCGATTTCTGGCTTCTGCACTATGTTCTTGATAGAGTGGCATCAAAAATCCTCTGACTGAAGCCCCTTTCCAAAACAATTTTTCATAAATTCTAGGTTGATTGACAACTTCTAACTGTTCTGCATATTCAGAAATAAAACCAACAACAACTAAACGACCTCTAACCGCTAAATGATTAACAGAAATATCAAAAACTTTGCGACCAATACATTCAAAAACTAAGTTAATTCCTTTCGGATATTCTCGTTGAAGAACCTCGTTGATATCTTCTGTGCGATAATTAATTACTCTGTCGCAACCGAGTTTTTTCAGTAGGTTTGCTTTCATTTCTGAACCACAAGTTCCGATGACATGATTTCCCGCTAATTTTGCTAATTGAACGGCGATATGTCCTGTTCCTCCTGCGGCTGCGGTGACTAATATTGTCTCCTGAGTTGTCATTTCTCCCACTTTTTCTAGGGCGACTAAAGCTGAAATTCCAGTGGGAATTATTGTTAAGATTTCTGGGGTTGCTTGGGGAACTTTGATAGCGAGATTTCCATCAATCACTTGATATTCGCTATATCCACCCCCTCGAACTGTTGTAGCGACAGTATCCCCTATTTTAAAGGTTGTAATATTTTTACCAACTGCTATTACTTCTCCCACTGCTTCAACGCCGAGTTCAAAGGGTAGAGTGGGGTTAAAATAGGGGATTTTTCCTTGAGATAATAAAGTATCAAAACCCGCATTGACTCCAGCAAATTTATTTTGAATAATAATTTCATTTTCAGCAGGTTCACGTAGGGGAATAGTAATGATTTCAACAGCAGATTTAAAGTCACTACTGATTTTATTCGCGACCAATTTTTTGTAAGTTTGAGGGTTCATTTAATTTGACGCTTCATCTAAAAAGTTAATTACTGCTTCAGCAACTTCTTGATAAACTTGATTCATCATCCAAAGTGTACCGTTTTCAATCATAATCTCTTGACTGTGAGGAATGGCTTCTGATAACCAAGATTGATTTTCGGGTTTAGCTAAACCTACTTTTTCTAAGGGTTCTAACGCTTTATCTCCGGTTAAAACTAGAGTTTGAGATTTAATCTGTTTAAATCTTTCTTTCGCCAACAGACAGTATTTTCCTACAGCAACACCTGGATATATAGGAGAAGCGAAACATTTTAAATCATCAATCACACAGCGATGATTTAACTCTCCATTTCCCACATAGTTAACACGAGCAAGCCAACATTGCATTAAATGAGAACCATCTTCTTTTATTTGAAATCCAATTGAATATCTCTGCACGATTTTTTCCTGTTCTTCGGCATCAAACCCATGCACATTACAAAGGATTAATTGATTGATTCGTTCAGGATAAGTCGCTGCAAGTTCACCTGCAATATAACCGCCCGTTACACTTCCGAGAACATGACTTTTTTCGATTCCTAAGTGATCCCAAAGTTCAATCACATTTTTAACATAATCAGCAACAGAATATTCTCTAGGCGGTTTATCTGAATCTCCTAACCCCATTAAATCCATCGCAATGACTTGTCTTTTCTCAGCTAAAATCGGAATAAGTTCTCGAAATTCATCACTGCTTCGAGGGGTCATGTGTAGCAGTAAAATCGGTTCTCCTTCGCCAGCAATGCGGTAGAGAATTTGTCCGTCTTCTGTATCTAGATAAGCTCTTTTCACTTGTGATTTCATTATTGCTATTTTTCTGTTAAGAAGGTAATCTAATTTAAAATTATTACATTCGTTCTTCTTGAATCAAAGTCCGTTGATAAATTTGATGATTTTTGAACCATTGCCAGGTGCGGGCGCGATAATTATTGCAAGGGCTAATTTGAATCATTTCATAAATATAAGCATCCGGTACGCCTTTATAAGCCAACCATAAAATGAGAGTAGAGTCATCAGCTTCCCAAGCTTTCCCGGTAATACGTTCGGTATCAAAAATCAGTTTATTATCTTGATAGGTTGCTGGAAATTGATGTTCTTCTTGTTTGCCATTTTCCCACTGATAACGGTTAATTTGAAAATAGGAATAATCACCCGTTTGGGGAAATTGACAAGTTAAATGAGATTGATGTTCATCAATAATTTTCCCTTCGGTGTTAACGAGGGTATAAGTTCCTTTCCAGTCACCTTCATGGCGGGCTAAAATAGGCATTTGTTCGCGTAGGTTCACCCTAATTAATCCTCCTCTTTTCAAGTTGTGATTGAAGAATACCTAAGTTTAACAAAAGAATGATGATTTTTTTGATTTTTTAGAAACTTTTTAGTTTTGTTAATACCACCAGGGGTCTAAAACAGATTGTATTTTAGTTAACAGGGCTTTTTTACGGAAAAATCGCTGCATTGAAGCTGCCCCCATTCGTGAACCTCCCAAACCTGAACATTTAAACGAATTTTTTTCACCTTCATTAATTAAAGCAGTTAAAGCTGCATCATTAATACTAATTGCCCCGGCTTCTATCTGTTGAGCGATGTCTAATGCTTCTGTTTGTGAGCCTGCAAAAACGGCTGCACTCAAGCCATAAATGCTGTCATTAGCGAGTTGAATTGCTTCTTTGGGAGATGAAAAACTCATCACAGGCATCAGAGGCCCAAAGGTTTCTTCGGTCATTATTCTCATCCGATGATTAACCTGAGTTAACACCGTTGGACGACACCAAAATCCCCCATTTAATTCTTCAACTCTACCTCCAGTATTAATAATAGCACCTTTTTCAGTTGCATCTAACAAATGTTCAGCAATAATGGTTGCTTGTTTAGCTGAAATAATCGGCCCAATTTCACCGCTTTTAAGGTCAGGATAGTTGAGAGATAACTGATTGGCTTTTTCAACGAGTTTATTCACAAAAATATCCTGTATTGACTCAGCAACATAAATGCGTTCTATGGACAAACAAGACTGTCCGGCGTTAATCACAGAACCCCATAAAATAGCTGAGGTTGCTTGTTCTAAATCAGCAGACTCTAAAACAATAACAGGATCTTTTCCTCCCAATTCTAAAAACGCCGGAATCAACTGTTTAGCAGCTAATTCTGCAACTTTTTTGCCTGTTGAAACACTTCCGGTAAAACAAATCGCATCAACATTTTCAATGATGATTTTTCCGGTTTCTCCGGCTCCTTCAACATAAGCTAAAATTTGGTTTAACTGGTGAACAGACTGAATTGTTTTAACGAGTGGCTTAATAAATCGAGGGGTTATTTCACTGGGTTTAATCAGAACTGCACAGCCAGCTAATAATGCCGGAATTGCATCAATTAAAGACAGTAAAAAAGGAAAATTCCAAGGACTAATAACTCCAACCAAAGGATAAGGAACCAGTTGAGATTTAATCTGAATAAACGGAATCGCGGTAGTTTTTTCTTCTGTTAAACAAAGTTCTGGCGCGAGTTTACACCATCGATCTAAACTAGAAATAACACCATCAACTTCCATCACTGACTCTCTAATTCTTCCCGTATCTTCAACTAAGGCTTGAATTAAAGCTTGTTTTTCAGAAATAAGGGCTTGCTTCCACTGTTGTAAAACTTCGATTCTGTGATGAATATCTAAGCTTTTCCAATAGGTTTGAGCTTGTCGTAAATGATGACAATTTGCAGTAATTTGTGCCTCGCTGGGAGGCGTAATAAAATAGTCAATTTTTCCGGTTCGGGGATTGCAAACTTGAATTGTGTTGTCCATGTTTAAATAATTTCCTGTTGAATCAAGTGATTAATCGTTTGTTGCTGAGTTTTAATAAAATGTTGGCGTTCAATCTCTCCTTCTAACATGGTATTTGCGGGATAAAAATCAGTTTGTTGATAAGTTTCAGTATACAATCCTGAACGATGACGTGCTAACAAATTTTGAATTCCAGGGCGTTTGCGGTTGCGTCGGAGGGCGGCTAAATCAATTTCTGCAAAAGCTGCCATACTTTCTCCCGCTCCCGTTTCAGCCAGTAAAATACCTCGATAGTCGATAATTTTGGAACCGCCATCAGTTGAAGAACTGGGAAGCGGAGTGTTAATAATTCCTGCTGTATTCGCGGAGATAACATAAGCCATATTTTCCACAGCGCGAGACACTTTAGCTGCTTCTTTGGGGAGTCTAGCATCACCATAAATTTCTGAGGTTGGATGCAAGAAAATTTCAGCCCCTCGTGTTGCAAAAGTTCGAGCAAGTTCAGGAAATAATATTTCATCGGAAGCGATAGTTGCTAAATTGCCAATTTCTGTTTTTGCCACAGGAAAAACCCCAGCTAAACCATAACAATCTAGATATTTATCCCAAACATCATGGGGCGTAGGTGTGTACATAGAATTCAATCTTCGATACCGCAAAACCATTGTCCCCGATGGATTGAAAATAAAGCAGTTTTGAAAATATAAACCCGGAAAATTAGGATCAACTTCATAGGCATTTCCCGCCAGAAAGATCTTGAATTTTTGTGCAATTTCTGCTAATCTATCATAAATAGGATCATCCATTTCTAAACAGGCTTTCTGCGCCCAAATACCTAACGGTTCCCCCATCGGAAAACCTGTTAACCAATATTCAGGAAGTAACACCAAACGACAGTCTGAACCAATAAACGCTAAACTTGCGGCAATTTTCCCCCCCAAACTCTCCACAGCTTTCGTCATTATGCTTCGAGCTTCAGAAGGGTTACTCGCTCCATGAACCGCCTGACAAGTTAACTGAAGTGCTAAGGCTCGAAAAGATTCGGTTTCTGTTGGGTTTGCTGTCATAGGAAATAAGGCTTTGCTCATATTCGTTGTTAAAAGATGTTACATCATTCTTCTGAAATTAAACTACTTTTTTGAATTTTTTATCTCAGTTTTTTGATTGAGCTTTATAATTTTTTGTTAAGTAACTTATAGATAGTTGAGCAGTAATTTTACCTAGATTATGGCAGTTGATGAGGCACAAAAACACGGTTTCTCTCAAAACAAAAAGCCGGTTTCTCTCAAAACAAAAACCCGGTTTCATGGAGAAACCAGGTTTTTAGGGTGTTTTAAAGGTTAAATTTCCAACTTAAAACTTGATCACGCTTACTCTTGATTCATTTGGCGTTCAACGGTTTCTATCACCGCATTCAGTCCAGCTAGTCGAGTTTCGAGATCATCTCGCATCCACTTCAAAAATTGCAGTTTGCGCTCTTGATAAGCTTTCTGAGAACTCGATGAACTGTCCCAATTCCAGCAAGGATTGAAAAAAGGAAACATAGATACCTCTAAAATGACTCCATCTATATTTTGAAGCAAAAATCAAATAATGGGGGGTCTGAGGTTTAAATCTGTTGTTGAACTTGTTCGATGCTGAGATTGAGGGCTTCCGCCACCTGTTCAACGCTTAACCCCATCGCCAACAACCGAGGAATGGCATTTTTGCGCTCTTGTTCGGCTTGTTCAGCCCGTTCATCTCCTATTAACAACAAATTACCTTCGTTATCCCACCATCTTAACCACAATTGGTCTTGATTTTGATAGCGACCTTGCCACAATCCTAACTCTATTCCTAGAGGTGAAATTGGATAGTGATCGCGTTCATTGGGAGACATTTTTTGATAATAGCCGTTCCGATGAGTGTAAACTTCTAACTTACTATTATTGATTTCATAAATACCGTAATAGGGAATGCGGATAATTTGTTCATAAACCCAAAATTTTCCCGGTTTGGTCTTTTCTCCCGTTCGAGATAACGGTGTATTATCCCGTTCTTCGTCACCGTTTCCGCTCGCAAATTCTAAGGCAATGAGAGGAGCCATAAATTCCCGCCACAAGACATAAGAACGACGAATTTTACCATCAAGTTTAGGCGGAACATTGGGAACATAAAACCAGTCCGGCGCTTCCGCTCCTTTTTCGGGCGGGTCAGTTTCTCGCCAATAAATTCCACAGTCTTGACCGATGGTATATTGTCCGTCTGGATGAATTTTTTGTAAGATTGGGCCGATAGAATCTGTGAGTAAAATACTCTGGGGATGGTTATAAAAATTTTTTACAAATGTACCATCCGACTCGGGGAGTTGAGTATGGTCTGGGAAAGGGGATGGAAGTTCGATTTTTGAGGTTATCTCAGTCATAGAAATGCGACTGAATCCATTAAACTTTTCTCTATTTTAGCATAAAAAATCAAGATAATACAAAATTTAATTCATTGTTTTTTAGTCTTTCCATAGGGTCGTTTTAAATAACGTCCTTGGGGCGAACCGAGAATTTCTCCGTTGTGATAAATCAAATTTCCGCGAAGAAATGTACTTTTAACTCGTCCGGTTAATTCCATGCCTTCAAAGGGCGTATAACCCTGTTGAGACGGTGATTCATCCGCCCGAACGGTAAACGTTTCATTGGGATCAACTAACACCAAATCCGCATCATAACCAACAGCAATATCTCCTTTTTCTAACAATCCAAATCGTTGTGCAGGATTCCAACATAATAATTTAGCCATTTGATGATAAGGCATTCCGCGTTTATTTCCTTCGCTAAAAACCCCGGATAGTAAATATTCAGTTCCGCCAAAACCCGACTTCGCTAACCAAATATTGTCGGGGTTTTGTTGAGAAACTTTTTGTTCAGCAGAACAACAAGCATGATCGCTAACGATCCAATCAATTTGACCATTTAAAACCGCTTGCCATAAAAATTCTACATCCTCTCGTGGACGAATGGGAGGGTTAACTTTTGCCCATTTTCCTGTCGGTGCATCCACATCTAAAAGCAAATGTCCGACGGTGACTTCTCGACGGAAATTAATATGAGGAAATGTGGCTTGCATCATCAAAGCGGCTTCAATGGCTTTGCGGGAACTTAAGTGCAGTAAATTGATATTAATACAGTTAGTTTCATGGGCGAGATAGGAAGCAATACAAATCGCCAAACCTTCTGAATGAGGAGGACGAGCCGCACTATAAGCTTTCAGTCCAGTTAGGGTATTATCCTGTTGAACAATTTTGGTATAGGCGCTCAATATTTCCGCAATTTCACAGTGTAAACTCAAGCTGAGATAATCTTGACAATCGGGATATTTTTCGCGCATTTGAGTCAAACTTCGCATGATAAACTCAAAATGAGCCACGTCATAACGTTCTTCTTTATTGATCATTAAAAATAGATTTTGCTGATCGGATAAACCATGCAACCCATAACCACCATAGAACATAAAAACTTTAAACGAAGAAACCCCAAACTCTTCAAAGAGTTGCGGCATTTCTTCAATATGTTGGGCAGATATTGGGGCGATATGATAACCATAATCAACATAAAAATTACCCTCGGAAAGAGCTAATAATTTTGGAAAAAACTGATGGTAAGTTCCGCCTTGATTGAGATAATATTGACCGGTGCGAATATAGTTTAAACTACTTGTTACACCGCCCATTGCAGCCGCTTTACTCTCCGTAACAGCATCTTGGTTGAGCGGTTGATAAATTCCCACGTGCATATGAGCATCCACAACACCGGGAAAGGCTAAAAGGTGATTTCCATCAAATGTTTGTTGAGCGTCTTCAGGCTTGAGATTTGGCTCAATTTGCACAAACTTTCCATCTTTAATACCGAGATCAAGGGTTTCCACAGAGGGCTGATCAGGACGAACAACCCGAACATTTTTAATCAGTTGATCAAAGATCAAAGCTTTCGACATAATTTTCAGTGCAGAAATTTAGATATATAATACCTCAAACTGAAAAAACTATTCACTAATTTTGCTATTATTTTGAATAATTATTCATTTCTATTCTGAAAAATCCTCTGAAGGTTTTTCTTGTTTAAGCACAAAAGCAGTTAACCAAGGAGCGATTAAAAGAATCATTAACATTCGACTTAATTGAATCGCTAATACAAGGCTTGTATCCCCTCCTAGCTGAACAACGGTTGCAATCATCGCCTCTAATCCTCCCGGTGTCAATCCTAAAACAGCAGTCACCAGATCAACCTGTGTAAACTGATGAAATCCATATGCAATTCCTAAACAAAATAAAATCAGTGAAATCACTAACCCAATTTCAATCAATACCGCTTTTAAGAGTTTTCTAACTGTGCTGAAATTAAACTTTAGCCCGATTGAAAGTCCAACCAATAATAATCCCGTTTTAAATAGCCATTGAGGAACGAGGAAATAGTCAGGCAATGTCCAAAATCCAATCAAACCCACGATGAATGTTCCTAAAAATCCCGATGCAGGTAAGCGTAATTTCTCACCCCCCCAAATTCCGAGAAAACAGCAAACTGCTAAGATTAACAAATTCAAGAATAGAGGAACTGATGACGGGGTAGTGGTTAGGAATACGGCTGAGTTTAAGTTGATAGAATCAGCCGGAAATAAGAAGGTAACTAGACTGGGAACGATGAAAATAACCAATAACAAACGCAGATATTGAAATAAAGCAATTGCCACCGCATCAGCTCCCATTTCTTCTCCGATGGCAATAATACTCGATGCCAAACCCGGAATGAAAGATAACAACCCTGTGACTCGATTAATACCTGAAAAACGTGACAATAAATAACCGTGAAATAAGCTAATAACTCCAGTGATTACAATACAAAAGATTAAAGGAACAGCGTAGTTAGCAGCAATAACTAGAGTTTCTGGAGAAAAGCGTACTGCTGTTGCTAGACCTAAAAAGGCTTTCCCAAAAGTCATAAAATTCGCAGGTAAAGGCTTAGAATTCCCTGCAATGGCGGCATAAATAATCCCGACAACCATAGGCCCGAGTAACCAACCGACTGGAATATTAAGCCAGCTAAATAAAAAGCCTGCTGCAATGGCAAAAGCAAACTGCTGTGTGATTTGGTGACTATTTAACAAACTGGATAAAATAACCTGTTTTAATTGGATAGAATTCGTTTTACTATCTTGAGATTGAAATTGAGATAAAGCTAGAATTTTCCAAATCATAACTAACGACAGAGGATATATACTCTCAGCACAAAAACTTACGGCTTTGATTTTGATACAAATCTAGAAATCTGAGTTGATTGTTGAAAAAACTTGCTCAATATCCGAGACTCTCTCTAAATTTAGATGAGTCATCGATATTTGAAGATTTCCCAGGGTTGCTAGCCATCCACAGCGATCATCCCTATCAATCTATCATCTCTCTATCTTATCTAAAAAAGTGACTCTAAAATATACGATCTTCAGCGACAGAGATCAGTGTATCCTAAATTATAGAGATTTAACATTCCCCTATGTCTTCTAGAAATCAACTGAGAACACGACTAGAACAAACGGAAATTGTGGTGATTCCGGGTGTTTATGATTGTTTGAGTGCTAAAATTGCTGAACAGCTTGGCTTTGAAGTCGTCGCTACCAGTGGGTTTGGTATTGCTGCATCAACACTGGGTTTACCGGACTATGGTTTTCTCACCGCGACTGAAATGTTCTACAGTATTGGCAGAATTACTCAGTCTGTTAACATTCCGTTAATTGCTGACTTAGATACAGGTTATGGTAATGTTTTAAATGTCATCCGTACCGTGAAAGAAGCCGTAAATTTAGGGGTTTCTGGAATTCTTTTAGAAGACCAAGAATGGCCGAAAAAATGTGGTCATTTCGAGGGAAAACGAGTCATTTCTACCTGGGAACAAGTGTCTAAAATTAAAGCGGCGGTTGAGGCGAGAGGGGATAGCGGTTTAGTAATAATTGGACGGACAGATGCTCGCGCTCCCTTGGGTTTAGAAGAAGCAATTAACCGAGGTTTAGCTTATTTTGAAGCGGGGGCTGATGTGATTTTTATTGAAGCACCACAGTCTCAGGATGAATTGGTTAAAATTGCTGAAGCTTTACCTAATATTCCCTTAGTGGCGAATATCATTGAAGGGGGAAAAACACCTCAGTTATCCGCCCAGGAATTGCAACAGATGGGGTTTAAAATCGTGTTTTTTCCGTTAACGGGTTTGTTTACGGTAACTAAAGCCATGACGGACTGTTTGCGTCACTTGAAGGAAACTGGAACAACAGCCAATGTCGAAAATTTGGTCAGTTTTCAGCAGTTTGAGAAACTGATTGATGTCCCGAAATATCGTCAAATTGAACAGCAATTTTATAATCAAATCGATAAACAAGACTCGGTTTAATATGGATGTTACAGAATACCTGAACCGCATTCACTATCAAGGTTCTCTTGAACCTAATATTGAGACGCTTCATCAACTGCATTACTGTCATTTACTGACTGTTCCCTTTGAAAATTTCAGTATTCATCTCAACCAACCTATCAATCTGAATTTAGAAGCGTTATACCATAAAATAGTTCAACAACATCGAGGCGGATTTTGTTATGAACTCAACTCTTTATTTTCCTGGCTACTCCAACAACTTGGGTTTAAGGTGACTCTCCTTTCCGCTCAAGTTGCGCGAGAAGAGGGTGATTTTGGGCGAGAATTTGGTCATTTAACTCTACGGGTACAAGACAGGGATTTTTGGTTAGCCGATGTGGGTTTTGGAGACTCTTTTCTTTATCCGTTGAAGTTTGAAAGTTCAACTGAACAAATCCAAAACGGAGAAACTTATCAGCTTATTAATAATCAGAATAATTGGATATTCTATCATAAAAAAGAAGGAAATTATCAACCTAAATATTGTTTTACATTAACCCCGAGAAACTTAACCGATTTTCAAACCACTTGTGAATATAATCAAACCTCTCCTCAATCAATTTTTACTCAGCGTCGTATCTGTACAAAACCAACGCTAGAAGGTCGAGTTACATTGAGCGATAACCGATTAATTATCACTCAAAATGGTCAACGACAAGAACATATCATTGACACAGAAGCAGAGTATCATAAAATTTTACAAGATTATTTTGGGATTAACCTAGATCTTTCCTTCAAACATCAATTTTCCTAAAATTAAAAAATGCTCATCTTGATAAACATCTATCTTTTTATAGAGGTGAAGCATTAATTCTTAGGATAGCAGCCTTCCTATAGAATCTCAAAAACTCGATCAATCATTGATTTGGGTTGAACCTCCGCTAGCTGATGGGTTAAGAACATTGAGAATGAGGGTTAAGAGGAGATTATCTATTCAATCATTGCAGTGTGACTCGAAAAGATAGTGGTAAAATCGGGTGTAACTGAGATCTTGCACCATTCTCAACAGATCTGAGAAACCGGGTTTCTCAAGGAAAAATATAGGTTTTCAGCTAAGGGAAATTGCCAGAAACCCTGTTTCTGAGGCTGGTGCAAGATATGAGGTGTAATTCAGTTAGAAGGGACAAAGGCAGTTGTATAATCAAAGCCAGTCAATTGTATCATCGCGTACAATTTTTATTCTAATTGAATTTACTCAAAAAATCATACACTGACTGGAGGATTTATGTTTGAAGGATTGTTTAATCTACATCCTGATGCTGAAAACTTAGAAAATACAATTAAACCTCGCAAGGGTGTCATAATTGGTGCAGGTCAAGTTGGGATGGCTTGTGCCTATTCTATGCTAATTCAAGACTGTTTTGATGAACTTATCCTACAAGATATTGCAACCGAAAAAGTTGAAGGAGAAGTCATGGATTTATTACATGGCATTCCTTTTATTTCTCCAACTCGTGTTCAAGCTGGAAGCGTCGCTGATGTCGGGCGGGATGCAGATATTGTGATTATAACAGCAGGAGCCAGTCAAAGAGAAGGCGAAACTCGTCTAGATTTATTGCATCGTAACGTGAAAATTTTTAGGGGTTTAATTGGGGATGTGGTGAAATATTGTCCCAATGCTATTTTACTGATTGTCGCCAACCCCGTTGACATTATGACCTATGTGAGTTTGAAGCTTTCTGGTTTTCCCAGTTCCCGAGTATTGGGTTCAGGAACGGTACTCGATACCGCTCGTTTTCGGGCTTTACTCGCGAACCGATTAGATATTGATCCTCGCAGCGTTCATGCTTATATTGTTGGGGAACATGGTGATAGTGAAGTTCCCGTTTGGAGTACAGCAAATGTTGCCGGAATGAAAATCTGTGATGGCGACTGGAGTGGCAGTCCAGCCTGTGATTTAGAAGAGTTAAATGATATTTTCAAACAAGTGAAAAATGCCGCTTATGAGATTATCAAACGCAAAGGATACACGTCCTATGCGATTGGTTTAGCGGTGACGGAAATTGTCAAAGCGATTCTTCGCAATCAAAATCGGATTTTTACCGTTAGTACAAGAGTTGATAAAATGTACGGCTTATCCGAAGATCTTTGTATCAGTTTACCTTCAATTATCAATCGGGGAGGCGTGATGAAAGTGATGAATTTATCCCTCGCGGAAAACGAAGAAAAACTCCTACATAAATCTGCTCAAACTTTGCGAGAGTATATCGACCAACTGGATCTCTAAAAATTAACAATTTGACACCTAAAAACGGCTGATCTTGTTCTTGAGCTACTGAAAATAAAGATCGAGTCTCCCTGAATGGAGAACTTTCAATCAACCTTTAACTGCTAATAGATTAACAGCCATGAAACTACTCACCCACCGAACCAAAATTGTCGCAACGATTGGCCCTGCTAGTCGAGACCCCAACATCCTCAAACAAATGGCTTGTGCAGGAATGAGCGTCGCCCGATTAAATTTTTCTCATGGCAGCTATGAAGACCATGCAGAGACGATTAAAATGTTACGACAAGTTTCTCAAGACTTGGATATGCCCATAACATTATTGCAAGATTTACAAGGGCCGAAAATTCGAGTCGGTCAGTTACCCGATGATGCGATTGAACTGATAACAGGTGAATACCTCACTTTAGTTCCTGTCGAGGAATATGACAATCAACCTCATACTGTTTCGATTGATTATCCCTACTTAGCAGAAGAAGCAGAACCCGGAGCGCAAATTTTGCTTGATGATGGATTATTAGAATTAAGAATTGAGGCAATATCGGGAAATGCCGTTAAATGTAAAGTGATTGAAGGTGGCTTTCTCAAAAGTCGTAAAGGTGTTAATTTGCCCAGTTTAATCTTGCAACTACCTTCGATGACGGAAAAGGATATGCAGGATTTAGAATTTGGTTTATCTCAAGGCATAGATTGGGTGTCTCTGAGTTTTGTCCGTCGGGCTGAAGATGTCCGCAATCTCAAAGAATTTCTCGCTCAACGGGGTGCAGGGAAGATTCCCGTGATGGCAAAAATTGAGAAGCCCCAAGCTATTGCGAACCTAGAAGCGATTATCAATGAATGTGACGGTTTGATGGTTGCCCGAGGTGATTTAGGTGTAGAAATGAGTCCCGAAAGAGTCCCGTTGTTGCAAAAACAGATTATTAGACTCTGCAACCAAAAAGGAATTCCGGTGATTACTGCAACCCAAATGCTAGAAAGCATGATTAATAATCCCCGTCCGACTCGTGCAGAAGCGTCTGATGTCGCTAATGCGATTATTGACGGTACGGATGCGGTGATGTTGTCGGGAGAGTCCGCCGTTGGTCATTTTCCCGTTAAAGCGGTGGCAATGCTGTCTAAAATTGCTTCTGATGTCGAACCGGAATTGAAATTTATTAACTATCCTCCCGCCGAGTCCGACGAAACCCATGCGTTGAGTGAAGCGTTGAATACGATTGATAAAATTCTGCCCTTGAAATGTATTGTTGCTTATACCAGCACAGGCTATACGGCTGAACTCGCCGCCGCCGAACGACCCAAAGCCCCTGTTGTCGCGTTTACACCTGATTCCAAAACCTACCATCGTTTAAATCTAGTTTGGGGTGTAAGACCGATTTTACTCGCCCATGAAGTGGGTTCTTTTGAAGGATTAATCGATCAAGCCGAGAGCTTGCTGTTAGAACGTCAGTTAGTCAGTACAGGCGATCAAATTCTCGTTGTTGCAGGAATTCCGACTAAGCATCCGCGAGGAACGAATTTCCTGAAAATTCATCGGATTGAAAGCTAAAATTTAAGGTAGCGGGAGAATTGCTCCAAATGAAGTTCTTCCGCTCCAATATTCTAAAATATCCTATGATATTTAGTATTTTTTGTGATATAATCTATTTCCTATAGATTAAGTTTAAAGATCTATTCTTCATTTTCTTCAGGCTTCATCTGGCGAACTGTCTCTAAAACAGAACCCACAGCAAACCCCATCGCCGCTCCCGCCATTGCATACTGACTCGGTGCTTTTGAGCGAGAGTAACCCACCTCACTGCTGCCAATAATGTAATCACAGCATTGATATCTGTCCTGGTGTAACTTAGAAACGGCTAACCCAAACACCGACCCCAGCAAAGCCATCATAATCCCCGAAAACAGAATAAGCCTGGTGTTCATTGCCTGTTACCCCCGTTCTGACTCAGATATAGATTTTTTGTTTAGTCTCTATCTCCGTTTTACCAAAGGTTTGACCATTTACAAAGATTATTTTACGAAAGTTAAAACAAACTCTGAAAATCAAAAACCAGATTAAGTCAAAAGGAAAGAAGCCAGTAAAAGCAAAATAGTGACCACAAATAGAATATGATTAATCCAATCATCGCTAGACCAATTTTTAAACATTTTCGCTTTCCTCTTCTACAAGTAATACATTAGAAGTTACATCACATTGCATCAACCGTGCCAAAAAATAAACAGCCATCTTCGCCCCATAAGCTGAACGCCACCAGTTAGAAGGATGACAACCCAAGGGAGCCGATACACTAAAATCTAACTGATCATAGGATAACCATTTATTATTAGCACGCCATCCCATGCGATCGCCAACTCGTTCTAAGATAGCTAAATCAATATTAGAAATATCATCCGTTCCCCCTTCACTGACATAAATTTGTTGTTGCAAGCTAAACCCAAAGCGATCGCCACTATATTGACGCCAAAGTTTATCCAGCAAGCGTAAACTACTACAGGGAAACTGAATCACATCTTCTGGCGTAATATTATCATGGTTGCTTTGCCCGGCAATTTCCAACATCACTTTTGTGGTTTCGAGATCCGCTTCTTTCCACTGTTGCGCCGCTAACAAATCCCGTAATTTTCCATAACGGTAAACATCACTCAACAGCAACAATACATTATTCAACTGTTGTTCTAACTGTTCTACCCGCTCAGATAAACGGACAACAGTTGATTCAGTTAAATCTGACTGAACCGAATCTTCAGGGGATGAAAGTTGTTCTTTGTCTGTCATAAAAATAATTACAGATGATTGATCCTGTGAACTATCTATTTAAACCCCTTCTCCTTGCGGATCAGAAGATTGATCAATTCGCAATGCTTCATCAGGCGTTGTAGTTTCTGTCACTTCAGCATCACCATTAGACTGAGAATCTGGGGTTTTCCCATTCCCCTGATGATTTTTCTTTCTCCTTTTCAATAAACCTCTACGACCACCATTAGAACCGTTTCCATCATCAGTGTCATCTTGATCCGGCTTTTCCCCTTTTAATAAACGCGCCTCTAAATTTTTCACCGCAATAAACAGGTTCGGAGTAATCAACAAGCTTAACACCGTTCCGACTAACATCCCTCCAAAAATTGCCGTTCCCAACGACCACCGACTAGACGCACCCGCTCCCGATGCCACCACCAACGGCCAGAACCCAATTAGAGAAGAAATCGCCGTCATTTGAATCGGTCGAAACCGTTGTTCTGCCGCTTGCACGGCAGCTTTATTAATACTCAGTCCTTTGTCACGTAATTGATTAGCAAACTCCACAATCAAAATAGAGTTTTTCGACGCCAAACCAATCAACATCACCAACGCCACCTGACAGTAAACATCGTTGACTACTACAGGCCAGATGCTTCCGGCCATCAAAATATTAGAACGTAACCACACCGCAGACAGCGCACCCAAAACCGCCAACGGCACCGACAGCATAATAATCAACGGGTCAATATAGCTTTCGTACTGCGCCGACAGCACCAAAAACACCATCACAAACCCCAAACCAAAAATAATCGGAGCCGCACCCCCAGAAGATTGTTCTTCCAGCGCACTCCCTTGCCACGCATAGCCAAAACCAGGGTCTAGCACTTCAGCAGCAGCTTGTTCGAGGGCGGCGATCGCTTGTCCGGTACTAAAACCCGGAGCCGGATTCCCTTGAATCAGCATTGAGCGGAAAATATTAAAACGGGTAATCGTTTCCGGGCCAACGAAATCTGTGATTCTAATCAAACTGCTCAACGGAATCATCTCATTGTTGAGAGAACGGACGTAGAGTTTTTCAAGATCCTGCGGTGAAGATCTCGACTCCGATTGCGCCTGTACAACCACCCGATATTGTCGCTGTCCTAAAACAAAGTCATTAATGTAAGCCGAACCCAGATAAGTTTGTAACGTTCTAAAAATCTCACTAATATCAACATTCAAAGTTTTGGCGCGATCGCGCAGCACTTCGATTTGTTTTTGAGCCTTACTTGCCGTAAATTGACTAAAAGCCGCTCCGACAGCCGGATATTGACCCGAGTTGAGCGCTCCAATCAAGCGATTTCCATTATCAATTAGAGCCGAAATCGGTAAGTTCCCGGTGCGATCTTGGAGTTGAAATTCAAAACCCCCCGTACTACTCAACCCCTGTACAGGCGGTGCATTCACCGCAAAGGCTCGCAGGCCTGGAATGCTTTGCAAAGATCCGTTAATTCTTCTGAGGATACCGTAGACTGACTGATCGGGGGTCGGACGTTCTGACCAAGGTTTGAGCGGAACAAACATAATCCCCTGACTTGGGTTGACCCCAGTAAAACTAAACCCAGCGATCCCAAATGTAGCCAGAACTTCGGGAATTTCTAATACTTTTTCGGTGATTTGTTCGGCGGCTTCTGCCGTATAGTTGAGCGATACCCCATCCGGTGCTTGATAAATAATAATGAAATATCCCTGATCTTCTTCGGGTACAAATCCTGAAGGCACCCATTGATACATAAAAACAGTGAGTACCAAACCTGCCACAAAAATACCCATGATCAGGGTATTAATCCTAACGAGAAAATTAACCGTTTTAGCGTATTGATTTTGAACCCAGCCAAACCCCTGATTAAACTTTCTAAATAACAATCCTAAAGGCCCTTTTGTTTGATCTTTCGGACGCAGAAGCACGGCTGACATACTCGGCGAAAAACTCAGAGCGTTAAAGGTCGAACAGGCAACAGCAAAAGCAATCGTTAAGGCAAATTGTTTAAAGATAATTCCAGTTGTTCCCGGAAAGAATGACACCGGAATAAACACCGCCATCAACACCAAAGAAGTCGCAATCGTTGCACCCGTCAGTTCTTGCATGGCATCCAGGGCGGCTTGACGGGGTTTCATTCCCTGTTCGATTTTTTGAGAAATAGCCTCTACAATCACAATCGCATCATCCACTACTAAACCCGATGCGAGTGTACAAGCAAATAGCGTTAGGGTATTGAGTTCAAATCCCATAACTTTTAACCCCGCCATTGCCCCAATTAACGCCACTGGAATCGCCACAGCCGGAATCAAAGTCGTGCGCCAATCTTGTAAGAAAATAAAGATAATTAAAATAACTAAACCAATCGCTTGAACTAGGGTGACAACCACTTCTTCTAAAGAAGCCGAAATAAACAACGTTGTGTCGTAGGGAATTTCATAGTTGAGTCCTGGTGGAAAACTTTTACTCAACTCCGCCATCGTTGCTTTCACCTGATCCGCAACCTCTAAGGCATTACTGCCAGGGAGTTGATAAATCCCGATCCCAACGGTTGGTTGACCTTTAAAAGTCGCTACAGTATCATAATTCTCCGCCCCTAGTTCTGCTTGTCCAACATCTCGCAGTTGAACGAGGGTTCCATCCTCCCCAACTTTTAACACCAATTCTTCAAATTCTTGCACCCCACGCAAACGACTGCTTGCTTGTAGGGGGATTTCAAAGCGTTGATCCTCTGGTGCAGGACTCTGACCCAGTTTTCCCGCTCCGACTTGGATATTTTGTTCTCGTAGGGCATTGGCAACATCTTGAGTGGTTAATCCCCGTGCGGCCATCCGTTGGGGATCAAGCCAAATTCGCATCGCATATTTCCGTTCCCCAAAAATCGACGCCTCACCGACCCCAGTTACTCGCCTAAGCTGGTCTATAACGTTCAAATCCAGGTAGTTACTCATAAAGATATCGTCGTAGAGATATCTGCCGTTATCATTGGTATCTGAGTAAAACGCGACGACAAGCAGAATACTCGGAGAAGAAGAGGCCACCGATATTCCGGTTTGTCGAACGGACTCTGGTAAAGTGGATTCGGCTTGAGAGACTCTGTTTTGAACGTTTACTTGAGCGATGTCTCGATCCACATCAACCGGAAAAACCACCGATATATTAGACACCCCGTTATTTCCGGTATTGGAGGAGATATATCTCATATCCTCAACCCCGTTAATCTCCCGCTCTAAAATTGTAGAGACGGTGGTTTCAGTCGTCTGAGCATCTGCCCCAATATTCACCGCCGTCACGTTAATTTGGGTGTTAGCAAGTTGGGGTAACTGAGTAATCGGCAGCAGGGGAATACAAACTGTCCCGACTAAAATAATAATAATCGTGCAAACCGTTGTTAAAACGGGTCTTTTAATAAAGGTGCTAACAAATAACAGCATAAAGAATATAGGGGTAGATGAGTATCGGGGTTAGGGGTGCCGATGGTTAGCGATCGCGGTTACTTAATGTTCAAATTGTCTAGATGAGCTGAATTTTTGAATGGATTAATCCTATATGTTATCTGAATAATTAGAGAATTTTTTCAAAAGCAGCGATTTCCCCCTACAAGAATTGCCTTCTAGTTTACCAGACTCATTGACTTTCTATAGATTCTGCACTGAATGGGTTGACTCTAAAATAAGCAGCTTTGCCTGGGGGATTGACTCATTAATCTTGAACAAGTCCCCCCAGTCAGAACAAAGCCGGATTCATCAGCAACTATTTCAACTACTCAGACGGTGATGCTGACCCCGGTGCGGCTTTGGGTTGTTCAGCTTGTTGACCCGCAACTGGTGTACCGTCCCGCAGCTTAATCACTCCTTCGGTGACAATGCGATCGCCTGCCTTTAAACCGGATAAAACTTCAAAGCTTTGACCTTGAATACTTCCTAACTGAACGGGTATTTGTTTGGCAATCAGCATTTGCTGACCCTCTTGATTTTGTTCTTCAACGACAAACACAAAGCTTTGATCCCCAATCCGACTAATAGCCGTCGTCGGAACCGTAATACCTGCAAGTTGTTCCCAAATCACTCTAGCACGAACAATTTGGTCAGTTCGCAGTTTGTTATCTTGATTGTTATAAATCGCTTTGACTAAAATCGTTTGAGTTCCAGTTCCCGCACTCGGAGAGATATAGGACACTCGACTACTACCAATCAGTTCACCCGTATCTTGACTAATCACCTCAACGGGTGTCCCGACTCTAATTTGAGATAATCGTTGAACAGGAATATTGATACTCACTTCTAGCCGCTCATTTTGTCGAATACTCGTTAGAGTGGTTTGGCTATCAACGAAGTCTCCCACTTTCACCGGAAGCTCACCCACAATCCCAGAAATCGGAGCATCAACATTATAATACTCAAGCTGAACTTGTTGACCTGTCGCATCTGCTTGGGCTTGTTCAATTTCCCGTTCTAAGCGATTCACCTCAGCCTGTTGAGCATCAATCACCTTTTCCTGACTCGCAATTTGAGCGTCTAGAGTCGCGACTTGGCGTTCAAAAGCTTGTCCGGCACTCTCAACCCTCGCTTGAGCCGCTTCGATCCGGCTTTGCTGAGTGCTAATCTGAGCTTGTAAGGTACTAACCTTCCGCTCTAGATCCTGCTGAGAGGCTGAAACTTGCGCTCTGACAGATCGCACGGTATCTTCTTGTTGAGCAAGCGCCGCTTCAGCTTCTCGAATCTCACGCAAACGTTGATCATAGGCTTCTGAGGAAACAACGCCTTCTTCCCACAGCTTTTCATATCTCTCAAAAGCACTGTCCCGTTCTTCTTTGACAACGGCTCGACGATCACGCTCTCGATTGGCTGCTCCAAGTCGTTCTTGAGCATCTCTCAAATTTGCCTTTTCTGAGATAAACTCCAACTCAAACTCTAGGCGTTGCTTCTCTTGTCTTTCGGCTTCTAAAGTTTGTTGAGCATCTCTTAAATTCGCTTCTTGAGATTGATAGCTTAACTCCGCTTGTAATCTTGTTAATTCTGAGCGTTGAGAGTCTAAATTCGCTTTTGCACTTTCCAGTTGAGCGCGTCTAGATTCAACAGCAGCGAGTCGGCTTTCCAAATTAGCTTGCTGTTGAGACGGATCAATCAACATCAGCCGATTTCCGACTGAGACGCGATCGCCCAACCTTACAAAGACTTGTTTCACCAAACCACTAACCCGAGGTCTAATCACCGCATTTTCCACCCCTTCAACTCGCGCTACAAACTCGGTGCTATCTCTAACTTGGGTTGACTCAACTCGACCAATACTGACAACAACGGGTGGAGGTGCCGCCGCTTGGGGTTTATCTGCACAGGAAGTCAGGAGTAGAGTTCCCAGTAACAGAGGTAATGATTTGTTCCAGTGTATTGTGTTATCCATAATCTTAAATATTGTTTTTGAAGTTAGGTTCATCGAATTTCCTTTGGCATACTTCTTACTTACTTTTTAAACTGAGATCGAGTCAGAATCGACTACAGCCTGATTGTCTTAATTTGTCTTTAACACTATATGAACTCCTCCCCTCACTATCTTTTTGAGAGAAATATTAACCGCAATACCTCTGACCCTCATTCCAGGTCTTGCTTACAGACTTGAGATTTTTTGTGGGGAAAAATCAAACTATGTAGTCTAGTATAATGAAAATGATCTTCAATTGGAACGGTAGGACAATTTTTATCATCCGGTGAACGTCCATCATCCAAATCCCTTGCGGTTTCTCAGGCTTCGGATTGCTGCTGATTGACTTGAGTTTGACCAGGAGTAGGAGTTTTAGGCGATCGCACACAGAGATAGAATAAAGGCCCCAGCAAGGGAAGTAAAGCGACTCCCCAAAACAAAAGCTGATTGTTCATTCCCCGTCGCGTCATATCATCGCCCAGCAAAGCCGGAAATAGCAGACACAGCAGACAAAAATCTAAACTCATCACATGAATAAACCGACTGGTTTGCCATTGCTGAATAAAATCTGACCCATCTCCGCCATTTAAACCATAGCCGATCAGAGTCAGTGTGCCTAAAGTTAAAATAACACCCGTAATCCGAGAGTCAAATATTTTTAAGAAGAAGTTCTGATCCCCGGAATATTCGGGTGAGGGTTGACGTAAAGCCAGATAAGGGAGTATCGCAAACGCCCCCACCCCAAAAGAAGCGATCGCAAACGGCCAAGCCCGTAGGTTTTGATCCTGACCCTCAAAAACCAATAAACTGCTGTAAATTATCGGCCAAATTCCCATTAAATTAAAAAGGGCAACAATCAGAGGGTTAATTCCCTGCCAGTTGCCCGTTGATAAATTTTTAATCAGAGTTAAAGTGTCGGGTTGATCAGGCGGAGCCAAGGTAAAGGCGTAGGCAACAAACCCAATCCACAACAATCCAAAAAAGACTTTTCTAAACATGAATAGAGCAAAAGTATTAAGGGATAAATCGATCTAAAGCCGATTTCAACTGTTCGATCTCACCCTCGATATTACCTTCTTTTGCCGCTCTGGCAACACATTCACTTAAATGTTCGTCTAGGATAATTCGTGCTACCCGGTCTAATGCTCCCCGAATCGCTGCGATTTGTACTAAGACATCGGGACAAGGATCACTTTCGGCGACCATTCTTTTGACCCCTCGGATATGCCCTTCAATCCGAGACAAACGATTCACAATACGGCGCAGAGATTCTTCACTGTGAACATGGGAATGTCCCTGTGCCTTTCCATTGTGAACGTGTTCGGCTTGATGATTGTGCTGTTCTAACTGGGGGTCTGATCCAATCATGCGTTATTTTTGACAACAATGAGTAGCGTTCTCAATCTTTATTTTGACATACTCCCCATTTCTAAAGAAAGGGGATTCTCCAAGCCTCACGGCTTTGGATTACTGATTCATTGACAACCCTTACAGCAAGCTAGTTTCCTAACCTACTCCAGAGGGGTGAGTCTCCCC